>DASYXE010000606.1:0-10359 GCA_035935375.1 Gemmatimonadaceae bacterium
AGACTGCCTGATGACCGAGACGTCTACGCCATCCGGCGTCCGCCGGCGCGAGTTTCTCAAGATCCTCGGCGCGACCGGCGCCGCGACCGCGGCGATCGGATGCAGCACCGATCGCGTGGACAAGCTGATCCCGTACTTGAACAATCCGGACGAGACCGTCCCGATGGTCTCGAACTCCTACGCGTCCACGTGCCGCGAATGCTCCGCCTCGTGCGGCGTGTTGATGGAGACGCGTGACGGCCGGACGTTCAAGCTCGAGGGCAATCCCGACCATCCACTGAATCGCGGCGCGCTGTGCGCGCGCGGACAGGCGGCGGTGCAGGGGCTCTACAATCCGGATCGGTTTCACGGACCGCGTATCCGGAAAGGGAACGCGCTCGTGCCCGCGAAATGGGACGAGGCGATCAAAGTCCTAACGGAGAAACTCGCGCAGGCGCAGTCGTCGGGCTCGGCACCCAAGGCGGTGTTCATCAATCGCCACGAGTCGGGTAGCTTCCCGGCGTTCCTCGACCAGTGGCTGGCGGCGTACGGGATGCCGGCGCATCTGAGCCACGACGCGCTCGCGGATCACGGCGCGATCGACGCGAATCGGCAGGCGTATGGTGTGGCGTGGCCATCCTTGGCGTTCGGCGCGGCGACGTTGATCGTGTCGTTCGGCGCGGATTTCCTCGACACGTGGGGCGCGAGCGTTCCGCAGCAGCTCGACTTCGCCGACGCGCGCGCGAAACTCACGGGCGCGCCGCGCTTCGTGTACGTCGGTCCGAGGCGCTCGCTCACCGGTTGCAACGCCGATACGTGGATCGCGTGCCGCCCCGGATCGGAGCTCGCGATCGTGAACGCGCTCCGCGGACAAGGTTCGCTGGCCGACGCGGCACAAGCGAGCGGCGCACCGCAGGCCGCGCTCCAGGCGTTGCAGCAGGAGATTCAAAGCGCGAAACCGAGTCTGTTGCTGGCGAGCGGGATGAACGGCGGCGGCACGGCGCTCGTGAGCGCGGTGAACGAGTGGAACAAGTCGTTAGGCAACGCGGGCGTGACGGTGCTGCCGGCGAAGCCGGCGTTGAGCTTCGAGGGCATCTCGTCGGACGCCGATGTCGCGGCCGCGATCGAGCGCATGCGGAGCGGCGACGTGCCGTTCGTGATGGTGCGCGGCGTCAACCCGGTGTTCACGAGCCCCAAGTCGGCCAAGGCCGCCGAGGCGTTCGCGAAGGTGCCGTTCAAGGTGAGCTTCTCGAGCTACCCGGACGAGACGACCGAGCTGTGCGATCTGGTGCTGCCCGACCATCACCCGATCGAGTCGTGGGGCGACGCGCAGCCGGCGCCGGATGTCATCACGCTGCAGCAGCCGGGCATGGATCCGGTGTACGACACGCGCCAGACGGCGGACGTGTTGCTGCAGGTGGGCAAGTCCAACGCGAAAGCGGCAGCGCAGTTCGCGGCGCCGAACTACATGCGCTGGTTGATCGAGCGCTTCCCGGGCGGCACGGCGGCGTTCACGGCGACGCTGCAGAAGGGCGTGGGCTCGGGCGCGCTCGCTCGTCGGGCCGCGCCCCCGCGCAGCGCGTCGGCGCCGGCCGCCGCGCCGGCAGCGGCCGGCGGCGGCGACTTCTTCCTGGTGGTGTATCCGTCGGCGTCGTTAGGCGACGGCAGCGGCGCGAACAAGCCGTGGCTGCAGGAGTTCCCCGACCCCGTCACCAAGATCTTCTGGCAGAGCTGGGTCGAGATCAACCAGCAGACGGCGGCGCGGTTAGGCATCGATTCCGGCGACATCCTGCGCATCGAGTCGCCGAACGGAACGCTCGAGCTGCCCGCCTACGTGTACATGGACATTCAAGCCGAGACCGTGGCCATCGCGTTCGGCCAGGGCCACACGGCGTACGGCCGGTACGCGGCCAACGTCGGATCGAACGCCGGCGACCTGCTCCCGGCGAGCTTCGATCCCGCGTCGGGCGGCTTCCGTTGGGCCTCGACGAAGGTCAAGGTCAGCCAGACCGGCAAGTTCACGCAGGTCGTGACGGTCGAGGGGTCATCCCGCCAGTACAATCGCGGCATCGCGCTCGCGATGACGGTGGACGAGCTCAAGGCGCCGCCCAAGGAAGAAGAGCGCGAAAAGATGCCCGGCGACGCGTCGCACGAGTACTTGCCTGGCTTGCGGTCGCCCACCGCGGCCGACGCGCAGGGCGCGATTCAGTCGTCGCTCCAAGTGAAAGAGATGGGGATGTACGACCCCAAGCACTGGAGCCAGATGGCGAAGCGCCGGTGGGCGATGACGATCGATCTCGCGCGATGCACCGGATGCCAGGCGTGCGTCACCGCGTGCTACGCCGAGAACAACATTCCGATCGTCGGCGCGCCGTATCAGCAGAGCCACACGGCGTTCCTGCACGGCGTGCCGGGCGGGAACATTCTCAAGGGCCGCGAGATGAATTGGATTCGTCTCGAGCGCTACTGGGAAGGCGGCGAAGACGGCGGCGATTTCGAGACGCGCTTCGTCCCGATGTTGTGCCAACACTGCGGCAACGCGCCGTGCGAGCCCGTGTGTCCGGTCTATGCGACGTACCACTCTCCGGACGGACTCAACGTGCAGGTTTACAACCGCTGCGTGGGCACGCGCTACTGCTCCAACAACTGCCCGTACAAGGTCCGCTACTTCAACTGGTTCGGATACGGCGAGCCGCACCGGCCGCAGTACGCGTGGCCCGGACGCATGAACTGGCAGCTCAATCCGGACGTCACGGTGCGCGGCAAGGGCGTGATGGAGAAGTGCACGTTCTGCGTGCAGCGCATTCGCGAGGCGGAGCACCGCGCCACGGCCGAGACCCGCGAAGTTAGGCCTGACGAGTTCACCACGTCGTGCGCGCAGGCGTGTCCGTCCAAGGCGATCACGTTCGGCGACGCCGCCGACGCGCAGTGGTCCGTGGCACAGTTGGCGCAAGATCGCCGCGGCTATCACGTGTTCCAGGAACTGCTCAACACGTTCCCAGCCGTGGTCTATCTGAAGAAGGTCAATCACCCGGCGCCCGGATCCGCGCCGGCTGGAGCATAGCACATGGCGACAGTCGCACGACCGCGCGTCGAAACCGGGTCTAACGTACCGGAAGCGAACATCCAGCTTCCGTCGGTCGAGAGCTACGGCCAGGTCACCGACGAGATCCGCCGCACGCTCAATCCGACCAAGGCGTGGCTCGCGGGGCTCCTGCTGGCCGTGGCCGCCCTGGTCATCGGCATCGTCGCGTGGATGTGGCAGGTCTACATGGGACTCGGCGTGGCGGGCTATTCGCCACCCGTCATGTGGGGCGTTTACATCGTCACGTTCGTGTTCTGGGTCGGTATCGGACACGCGGGCACGCTGATCTCCGCGATCTTGTATCTCTTCCGCGCCGGATTCCGCACCACGATTTACCGGTGCGCGGAAGCGATGACGGTGTTCGCGATCATGACCGCCGGCTTGTTCCCGATTCTGCACCTCGGGCGCCCGTGGAAGTTCTTCTGGTTGATTCCGTATCCGAACTGGCGGCTCATCTGGCCGCAGTTCAAGAGTCCGTTAGTCTGGGACGTGTTCGCCATTCTCACGTACCTGACCGTCTCGGCGACGTTTCTGTACCTGGGACTGCTCCCCGACTTCGCCGCCCTACGCGACCGCGAGCGCGACCCGCTCCGCAAGCGCATCTACGGCGTGCTCTCGTTCGGCTGGCGCAACTCCGATGTCGAGTGGCGGCACTTCGCGCGAGCGTACCTGTTCCTCGCCGCGTTCTCGACGCCGCTGGTGCTGTCGGTGCACTCGACGGTGTCGTTCGACTTCGCGATGGCGAACACGCCGGGTTGGCACGCGACCTTGTTCGCGCCGTACTTCGTGGCCGGTGCGATTTTCTCCGGCATCGGCATGGTGTTCACGATCATCATCCCGATCCGGCGCTGGTTCAACCTCAAGCATTACGTCACGCTCAATCACCTCGACGCGGCCGCGAAGCTCTGCCTGTTCACGGCGCTGGTGGTGGCCACGGCGTACGTCACCGAGTTTTTCATCGGTTGGTACGGCGGCAACGAGATCGAGCACTCGTTCTGGTACAACCGCGTGTTCGGCCAGTGGTGGTGGGCCGCGTGGATCATGCTGACGTGCAACACCATTCTGCCGCTCTCGCTCTTCTGGCAGAAGCTGCGCCGCAACACGACGTGGTTGTTCACGCTGTCCCTGTTCATCAACCTCGGCATGTGGTTCGAGCGCTTCGTGATCTTCGATCCGTCGCTCTCGCACGAGTTCGAGCCGTGGCAGTGGACGCGATACGCGCCGACGTACATCGATTGGGCCATTCTGTTAGGCAGCTTCGGATGGTTCTCGATGTGGTTCCTGCTCTTCATCAAGAACTTCCCGGTCGTGGCGATCGCCGAGGTCAAGGAGATCATCCCGCCGCCGCTCCGCGTGGCGCACGCGGTGGAAGGCATCGAGGTCACGGGCATGCACCTGGAGTTCGAGCCGGAGACTCCGGGGGAGCGCGACTGATGGAAGGCATCGTCGGAGTATTCCGCGAGCTCGACTCGACGGTCGATGCGATCGAGGCGGTCAAGAAGCTCAGGGCCGGCAACATTCGGGTGTACTCGCCCGCGCCGCGCCACGAGCTCGAGCACATTCTCAACACCGGGCCGAGCATCGTCCGCCGCTACACGCTCATCGGCGGATTGCTCGGCGCGACGTTCGGATACTGGATTCCGATCTGGATCTCGGACTACTGGCCGTTAGTCGTCGGCGGCAAGGTGGTGCCGTCGTGGGTACCGTACACGATCATCAGCTTCGAGCTCATGGTGCTGATCGGTTCCCTCGCCACGGTGCTGGGCCTGTTCATCGTGTCGCGCATTCCGCGGATCACGATGACGGTCGGGTACGACGAACGGTTCAGCGATGCGAATTTCGGCGTCTGGGTGGAATGTTCGCCGGATCGCCAGGCCGACGTGAAGGACGCGCTCACGAAGCACGGGGCGGTGGAGGTGCGCGGTGAGCAGTAGAGCGTTAGGCACGGCGCGCGCGGTGGCGCTCGTGGCGGCGACCGTCGCCGCCACCGGCTGCGAGTGGTTCACCGACTTCAAGCAGCAGCCCAAGATCAAGCCGTGGCAGTGGGAGTACGCCGGCGATACCGTGACGCCGATGCGCGGCTCGCCGATGTACTCGGTGCCGCTCACGGGAAATCCCGAGCCGGCGTACGTCGTCTCCTATCAGCAGTTGCCGGGCACGATCGACTCGATGTCCAACCTGCAGAATCCGCACGCGCCGACGCCGGCGTCGTTAGACAACGGCCGCAAGTATTTCCAGATCAACTGCGCGGTGTGTCACGGTGCGTCAGGGCAGGGGAACGGCGCGGCGGAGAAGTACGGCGTGCCCGCACCCAATCTGCTCATCGACATCACGAAGAATCGTACCGACGGCTACATCTACGGCATGATTCGGAACGGTCGCGGCCTCATGCCCACGTACGATCGAATCGAGGACATGGATCGCTGGGACGTTGTGAACTATGTCCGCGCGCTGCAGGGCAAGATCCCGGGCGTCACGGCGGACACATCGCCACCAGGATTCCCGGGAGAAAACGGACGCTTGGTGCCGGGCTACACACGCACCGGCCCGACGCGTCCGGCGCCGTACCGCCCGCAAGATGTCGCGGCGTGGATGTCGGAGCTCGAGGACACGGCCGCGTTGCCCGCGCCACCCGCCACGCCGACCGATAGCGCTAGCACAGCCAAGCCGTCTGCCGCACCCAAGGGAGCACGCCCGTGAGCTCGCACGCGCACACCGATCGAGACATGCCCAGCCGCGAGGAGCTCGTCCGGCTGACGTCCAAACCGATGCCGCGTTGGGTGACGACATGGAGTGCCGTGTTCGCGATCATCGGGCTCATCGTGTTCCTGATCGGGGCGTTCACGGGCCAGGATCGCATGTGGCAGGCGATGCACTTCAACTGGTTGTTCTTCGCCAGCGTGTCGCAGGCGGGTGTGATCGTGGTGGCCGTGCAGCGCATCACCACCGCGCGCTGGTCGCGCACGATCGTGCGGATGATCGAAGGCTACGTGGCCTTCATGCCGGTTGCGCTCGTGCTGCTCATCGTCATCATGTTGGGCGGCAAGCACATCTTCCCGTGGTTCTCGGGCGAGGCACCGATTCCCGAAAAGCGGTTCTGGCTCAACACCGGATTCTTCGTTGGGCGCGAGATCGGGATGTTCCTGATCATGACCGTGCTCAGCCTCTGGTACATCTACAAGTGCGTGCGGCTCGACGTCGGGCTGCTGCCGAACGACTCGGGCGCGGACTGGGCGAAGGGCATTCGCGATCGCATGCGCCGCGGCTTCGGCGAAGAGCGTCGCGAGATCCATTCGACGCATTCGATGCAGGGCACGCTCGCCGTGGTGATGTGCCTGCTGTTCAATTTCTTTTATCTGATGCATTCCTGGGACTTGTCGATGTCGCTCGACATGTTCTTCCAGAGCACGATGTACGGCTGGTGGTTCTACATGGGTGCATGGTTGGCCGCGATCATGTCGTGGTCGCTGCTCGTGATGTGGTGGCGGAAACACCTCGCGGCAGATGATCTCATCACCGAACACCACTTCCACGACCTCGGCAAGCTCGGTTTCGCGTTCACGGCATTCTGGGGCTATCTCACGTTCGCGCAGTACCTGGTGGTCTGGTACGGCAACATGCCGGAAGAGACGCACTGGTTCCACGGCCGGCTCGAGGCGCCTTGGGAGTGGGCGACGCTCGCGATCGTGTTCCTCGCGTTCGTGATTCCGTTCTTCGGATTGTTGTCGCGCGCGGCCAAGGTATATCTGCCGACGTTCATCCTGTTCGCGTCCAGCAGCCTGGTGGGCATTTGGCTGCTGCGCTACATCGAGGTCTATCCGTCGCTGCACCCGGGCGCGCCGCATTTTCTCTTCGGCATCTGGGAAATCGGCATCACGCTGGGCTTTGTGGGCCTGTGGGGCCTCAGCTACCGCGCGTTCATGGATGCGTTCCCGCGCCTGCGCGTGACGATGATGACGTCGCCGTATCGCGACGAGGTGCAGGTGCCGGTGAATCCGGACACGATGGAGCCGCTGCCGGCGCACGAGTAGTTCGTGCGTGCCGGCGCGACGTCACGGGCTGCCGTTAGGCGGCCCTGGTGTCAAGGATAACTACAAGGAAACAAAGAGATAGATCGGATCGCTCGGCTGCGCGCCGAGAGAGCGACGCATGCGCGGGATGACAGAATTCGCGCTCATCCGCCTCGAGACGATCTCCGTCTCAGAGCAAAAGCGGTTTTTTTTGTTCAAAGCACCACAAAAAGCGGTGACGGTGGTCAGCGTGGCGCGCAAAAGTCGCTCTCGCTTCGCGCAGCCGAGCGATCCGCTCTCTCTCTTTGTTTCCTGGTAGTTATCCGCCTTTGAAACAGCGCGAGGAGATCTTCCATGGGCGGCCGAGCGCCGACGCATCACGCGCTCTCGCACCACCCCATTTCGTCGACCGTTAGGCGCCGCACGTCGGGGCGGCGTTACTTGGCGGCGAGGGCCTCGAGTCGGGCCTTTGGTACGGCGCCGACCTCGCGCGCGACCTCGCGGCCATTCCGGAAGAGAATCGTGGTTGGAATGCCGCGCACGTTGTACTGCTGCGATGTGCGGGGGGCGAGATCGGTGTTGAGCTTTGTAACCAACAGCGTGCCCTGCCGCCTGGCGGCGACTTCGTCCAGCATCGGCGCCATGATCTTGCACGGGCCGCACCAATCGGCGTAGAAGTCGACCAACACCGGGACCTCGGTCTCGGTGATCGTGCGCTGGAACGATTCGTCGTCGATGGCGAGGGGGCGATCGAGGAGAAGCGGTCGCGCGCAGTTGCCGCACTTCGGGCGATCGCTCACCCGCGCTGCGTCCACGCGATTCCAGGTGCCGCAGAACGGACAGCGCACCGTGAGGTGTCGCGTATCCTGCGCGGCGTTGGTCTGTGGCGTGCTGCTCATCGGTGCGATCCTCGATTGACACCCCAAGGAAACGTAGACCGGTCGATCGGACGGTGGAAGCACGCTCTGGCCGCTCTGCGTGGCCGATTTTATCTTTCCCGAGCATCGGGGCGTTAGCTCAGTTGGGAGAGCATTCGGTTTGCAACCGAAAGGTCGCGAGTTCGAACCTCGCACGCTCCATCGCCGATTCACCGCAGGCCTGGCGGATGCGCACACCGCCGGGCCTGTTGTGTACAGTGCCGCCCCTCACTCGCGCCGCGGAGGACGTCCGCTGATCCGACACACGCGCCGTAGGCGATGGCGTCCCGGACGCATCGTACCGTTGGTCGTGCTCGTGGTCGCCGGCCTCGCGATTCCACGCTCGGCGTTCGCCCACCTGGTGCTCGTGTCGAGTGCTCCGCCCGCCGGCTCGACGCTCGCTGCAGCGCCGGCAGCGGTCGGCCTTTCGTTCAGCGAGGATCCGCAGCTCGGTGCCACGCACATCGAAGTTGTGAATGCATCGGGAGTCCGAGTGGATTCCGGTACGCCGCGCCTCGTTCACGTTCCGAAGCACACGCTCGAAGTTCCGCTCGTGGGTTCGCTCGCCGCGGGCAGGTACACGGTGCGGTGGCGCACGACATCGGATGACGGACACCCCGCGCATGGCGCGTTCTCCTTCACGATCGCAATGGGTGCCGTGGCGGTTTCAACGGCGCCACCGCCAGCCCCGTCCGAGACCGGAGTGCACGCCGGTCAGCCGATGGTGATGGATACGACCGAAGCCGGCGGGTTCGACGTCGAGTCGCCGCTGTATGTGATCGTGCGGTGGGTGAGCTTTGTGGCGATGCTTGCGTTAGTCGGCGCGATCGTGCTCGCGCGCTGGGTGACGCCTCGGGCCGCCGCCGGCCGCCCCGAGCTGGCGCGGCGTGTCGACGCCAACGCGCTCGTCGTGTTCCGTCTGGCGACTGCGCTGCTGTTGATCGACGCCGCCTTACGACTCGCCGCGCAGGTCGCCGCGCTCCGCGGCAACCCGCCCATGCCGGTCGATGTGCCGGCGATTCTGACCACGACCGTGTGGGGTTGGGCGTGGTTGTTCGAGCTGGCGGCCGCCATCGTGGCGATCGTGGCCGCGCTCAAGGCCGGCGCTGCGCGGTGGCGCGTGGCGGAAGTGGCGGCGTTCGTGCTGGCGCTGTCGTTCGCGTTCAGCGGGCACGCGGCAGCGGCGACGCATCTCCGCGCGCTCGCCGTGTCGGCCGACGCGCTCCACATTCTGGCGGCCGGGTGTGGGTTCGGCACGCTCTTTGGCGTGGCCGTCGTCGCCATGCCGGCGTGCTTGGCGCAGGATGAGGGCGCGCGTGGCGCGGCCGCGGCCGACTTCGCGAACGCGTTTTCGCCGGTGGCGCTGACGTCGGCCGGCGTGCTCGTCGCGACCGGCATCGTCGCCGCGTGGCTCCATCTGGGCAGCTGGCACGCGTTCGTGGACAGCGACTACGGACGCACGCTGCTCATCAAGCTCGCGCTCGTGGCGACGGTGGTGGCGCTGGGCGCCATCAACTGGCGCATCCTGCGGCCTGCGTTAGGCACCGAGGCCGCGGCGCGGCGCCTGCGCCGCTCCGCGGCCTTGGAGCTGATTGCCGCGGCGGCCGTGCTCGCGGCGACCGCCGTGCTGGTCGCCTCGAGCCCGCCCGCCGACATGACCGATATGGGCGCCGCTCAGCCGGCGGTCGCGCCCGCCGCGACAGCGGCGTCCGCTCCCGCCGACGGAATCGCGATCCGCGCCCGCGTCCCGCGCACCGCCGGCACGTAGGACAACGACCCGCCAAGCTCGTTCTGCACCACCGCCCGTACGATGACGAGTCCGCTCCCTTTTCCCGCGTGCTTCGGCATGCCGCATCCATCATCGGTGACATCGAGCTCCACCGCGTCGGCGCGCTGACGAATCGTTACGCCCACCGTGCGCGCGTCGGCGTGCTTGAGCGCGTTCGTGATCAACTCGTTCAGCACGATCGCGACTGCGCTCGCCCGCCGCGCAGGGAGCGTCGCGCCGCCGTTCACGTCGCAGCGCACCCGATCGCCGGCGCCGAACACATCGAGCGCACCATTCGCGACCGCTCGCGCGAGCGACGCGAGCTCCACTTCACTCGCGTGCGGCAACAGCGAATCTTGCAACGCCGCCATGCTGCGCAGCCGAGCGATCGCAACGTCGAGCGCTTCGGACAGCTGGCGCGGCGGCACGCGGTGCCGCTCCAACACCAGCAGAGCCTGAATCGCCGCGAGATTGTTGCGCACCCGATGCTGCAGCTCGCGCAGCAACAGCGCCGTTGCCTCGGCGTCGCGTCGCGCACGCTCGTACAGGCGGCCGTTTTCTGCCGCCAGCTCGGCCAGCGTCGCGCTCAATCGCACCATC
>DASYXE010000607.1:0-8344 GCA_035935375.1 Gemmatimonadaceae bacterium
CGCCTCGAGCTCGCCGGCCTCCCACACGGAGTAGCGGCCCTCCTCGCCCTCGCTGTCGGCGTCGCGCGCCGCGTAGAACCCGCCGCCGGGCGCGGTCATCTCCGCGCCCACCCCCGCAATGAGGTCGTCCACGACGTCCCGGATCTCCGGATCCCGCGTGACCTGAAACAGGTGCACGCCTAACCGGCACATCAGGGCGTTGTCGTACAACATCTTCTCGAAGTGCGGAACCAGCCACCGCGCGTCCACGCTGTAGCGGTGGAACCCGCCGCCAACTTGATCGTGGATGCCGCCGCGGCTCATCGCGAGGAACGAGTCCCGCGCCACGATCATGCCGTTAGGCAGCAGCCCGCGCCGCCAGGCCACGAGCGCGAACTCGAGCGCCATCGCGTGCGGAAACTTGGGCGCCCCCTCGAACCCGCCATTCCGCTCGTCGAACCGCCGCGCCACGCCGCGCGCCGCGCCCGCCAACGACGCGATGGTCGGCGCGCCGCTCGATCCCTGTGCCGACGCCAGCCGCGCATACATCGTCCGCATTTGTCCCGCTGCCGCCTCGACATCCCCGCGCCGCTCCCGAAACGCGGTCGACACCGATGACAACACCCGGCGAAACGACGGCATGCCCTCACGGTCGTTGGGCGGGTAGTACGTACCACCGTAGAACGGCACGCCATCCGGTGTCAGGAAGACCGTCATCGGCCAGCCGCCGTGTCCGGTCATCGCTTGCACGGCGCTCATGTAAATCGCGTCCAGGTCGGGCCGCTCCTCGCGATCCACCTTGATGTTCACGAACAACTCGTTCATGAGCGCTGCCGTCTCCGGGTCCTCGAACGACTCGTGCGCCATCACGTGACACCAATGGCACGCGGCGTATCCGATGCTCAAGAGAATCGGCCGGCCTTCACTCCGCGCGCGGCCGAGCGCCTCCCCTCCCCAGGGATGCCAGTCGACTGGATTGTCGGCGTGTTGCCGCAGATACGGACTTGTCTCGCGCGCCAGTCGGTTCATACCATCGACCTTCTGCTCCACTGCTGAGCGCTCGCGTCACTCACTGCCATTCGGCACGATGCGCCGTATAATCCCACCATGCCTTCCAATGTAGTCGTCTCGAAGCGGCGCGATTCGGGCCGCCTCGTCGCGATCGTAGTCACACTCGTCGTCCTCGCTGCTTGGCCGCTTGCCCTCTCGCCACTCATCGACCTCGAGACGCTCGCCCCGGCATCGGGCGCACACCTCGCGCTCGGACCAGAGTATGTCATCCTCGCTCCGATCTGCGATGTGATGGATGCACTAACGCTGTTGAGCGTGAGTCAGACGGTCGCGCTGCTCGTGTCGCTCGCCGCCCTGTACGTCGTCTGGCGCGAGCTACGGTGGCGCCGGTTCGGCACGACCCTCTTTCGCGAGATACGCTTCGCGCTCGTCGCAGTCGCCGCACTGGTGCTATTCTATTTCCTTGGTGTCGTCGCGCCGCGGCCCATGGCGCGTTTGACGCTCGACGACCCCAATGCGCTGAGCATCGACGTGCACAGCCATACGCGCTTCTCGCACGACGGCCGCTCGTCGTTCACACCCGAGGCGAATCGAGCCTGGCATCGCGATGCCGGCTTCGACGTCGCCTACATCACTGACCACAGTCGATTTGCCGGCGCCCGCGAGGCCGCGCGCGAGAATCCCGCGCGAGCGGGCGGTGGTCTCACCTCGTTGCCCGGCATCGAGTACGTCGCCAACCACAACCATCTCCTCACGCTGGGCGCGAGCGACAGCACGTCGGCCCTGCTCACAGCCGATCCGCGCCGCACACATGCAACGCGAGCCGCGCTTTCCGTGGGAGATCCCGTCATCGTACAGACGATCCCCGACAATCTCGATCGGTTCCCTCCACCCGATTCCACCGGTCTGCGCGGCGCGATCGCGATCGAGCTGTCCGATGGCTCGCCGCGCGGCATCGAACAGAGTCAGCGTGACCGCGCGCGCATTCTTCACCTGGCCGACAGTCTCGATCTCGCGCTGGTCGCGGGTTCGGACAACCACGGCTGGGGCAGAACCGCGGTCGCATGGAGCGTCATGCGGATTCCCGGCTGGCGCGCTCTGTCGCCCGATTCGTTAGGCGAAGCCATCGCCGAGCATTTACGCGTGGGGCGTCGGCGCGCGGTCGAGGTCATCGCGCGCCGCTCGCCGGATGCGGGACAGTCTGGCGCGCTCGTCGTGGCCACGCTGCCGACCGTTGGGTGGAACATTCTTCGCACCATGTCGCCGCTCGAGCGCCTGTCGTGGATGGCGTGGGCCTGGATCGTGACCGCCGCGGTGACCGCTAGCGCCTCTCGACTCCGCACCGCCGCGTGACGCACCGAACGACCCGGCCAAGCGGCACATCGCTGGCCATGTGCATCGTCACGGTCGCGGCCGTGATCCGCGGCGTCTTTGCCGTCATCATCACGCTCCCGCCCGACGAGACGTACTACTGGGAATGGTCGCGGCATCTGGCCGGCGGCTATTTCGACCACCCGCCGGTGGTCGCCGTCCTCATCCGGTTAGGCACAGCGCTCTTCGGCATCACGCCGCTCGGCGTCAGAATCGGCAGCGTGTGCGCCGGCTGGGCGGCGTCCATCGTGCTCGTCCTGTTGGCACGACGTCTCGCGGGCGACCGCGCCGCGCTCGTTGCGGCACTCGCCCTGTGCTGCATGCCGCTCGCCGCCGCCGGCCTCGTGCTGGCGACCCCCGACGCGCCGCTGCTGTTCGCGTTCGCGCTCACGCTCCTCGCGCTCGACCACGCGATCGAGGCGGAGCCGGGCAGCCGCCTCGCCACGCAGTGGTGGCTCGCCGCCGGCGTTGCGTTAGGCATCGCCTTCGTGTCCAAGTACAATGCCGTGCTGCTCCCGGTCGGCGTAGGGATCGCGTGTGTCGCCCTCGCACCGCTCAGACGGCAGCTGCGCACCCCCGGCCCCTACGCCGCAGCGATCGTCGCCGTGCTCATCTTCTTGCCGGTCATCGTCTGGAATGCCCGGCATCAATGGGTGTCGTTTGCGTTCCAGCTCGGCCACGGCTTTGCATCGGGACACGGCACACCATTCTCGCGCGAGAGCTCCCTCATCGGCGGACAGGTCGCGCTCGTGTCGCCGATCCTGTTCGTGTTGTTCGCGATCGTCGTGGTGCAGGGCGCGCGCAGCCGCGAGCCGCGCCGCGTGGTATTGGCCGCGGTGTCGGCCACCGTGTTTCTGTTCTTTTGCGTCGGCGCCTGGCGCCATCCCGCCGAAGCGAACTGGCAGGCTCCCGCCTACATCCCCGCGATTGCGCTGCTCGCTGCGCGCGCGGGGACGACCCGCAGCCGCTCGTGGTCGCGATGGACCACCGCCGGCTGTGCGTTAGGCGAGATCATGGCGCTGGCCATCTACCTGCAGTCCGTGGTGCCGGTGCTGCCGATCACCGCGCGCGACGATCCCACCGCGCGCGGCACGGGGTGGGACGCGCTCGCCGTTCGCATGCAGACGTTGGCCGATCGCGAAACCGCGCGCACCGGCGCCCGCGTGTGGCTCGGCGGCGACCGCTACCAGGAAGCATCGGAGATCGCATTCCACCTGCCGATGCACCCCGAGACCTTCTCCCTCAACATCGAGGGTCGGCCTAACCAGTACGATCTGTGGCCCGGGTTCCCCGATCGCGCGCGCCGCGGTGACGACCTGTTGCTGGCCTTCGAGATCCAGTCGGCGGATTCCGTCGGCCCGGTCGTCAGACGCTTGCGCCCGTTCTTCGACGCCGCCCGCATGGTGGATGTGGTCGATCTCCGTCGCGGCTCGGAGGTGCGCACACGGCGGCGCATCTGGCTGCTCGAGCGCTGGCACGGCTCATGGCCGCCCCGGGGATTCGCTCCCTGATTGCTGACGCGGCCACACTTGCCTCCGGCCGCTGCGCGCAGGAATGTTTGCTCATGACCGGCGACCCACCCTGTTGGCTCCACGAGTTCAACGACTTTTCCATGACAACCGCACTGTCCTCCGAACTGTCCGACTACCTCGCCACGAACGACCGGCGCATCCACGACGAGTTGTTTGCGTTCCTCCGCATTCCGAGCGTGAGCGCGCGCTCCGAGCATCGCGGCGACATGATACGAGCTGCCGAGTGGTTGGCGACGTCGATGCGGACGGCCGGACTGAAGACTGAAATTCTGCCGACCGGCGGTCATCCGGTCGTGCTCGGCGAATGGCGCGGCGCGCCAGCCGGAGCCAAGACCGTGCTGATCTACGGGCATTACGACGTGCAGCCCGTCGAGCCGCTCGACCTGTGGACCACGCCGCCGTTCGAGCCCGCTGTTCGCGACGGGCGCATCTACGCGCGCGGGTCGGTTGACGACAAAGGCCAGCTCTTCCTGCACGTCAAGGCGCTCGAAGCACACCTCGCTACCCGCGGTTCACTGCCGGTCAACGTGATCGTACTCGCCGAAGGTGAAGAGGAAGTCGGGAGCGGCAATCTCGCGCCTTTCATCGAGCGGCATCGCGATCGCCTCCGCTGCGACTACTGCGTCATTTCCGACTCATCGATGTTCGCGCCTGGCCTGCCGTCCATTCTTTCATCCCTGCGCGGACTCGCATACTTCGAGATCGAGGTGCGGGGACCGTCGTCGGACCTGCACTCGGGGATCTACGGCGGCGCTGTCGTGAATCCGGCAACCGCACTCGCACGTATCATCGCCTCCTTCCACGACGAGCACTGGCACGTGGCGATTCCCGGCTTCTACGACGACGTGCGCGACTGGGAGCCGCGCGTGCTGAAGGAGATGCGCGCCCTGCCGTTCGACGACGAACGCTTCCGGAAGGAAGTTGGCGCGCGGGCCCTCGATGGTGAATCCGGTCGCACGACGCTCGAGCGCATCTGGACGCGCCCAACGTGCGAGGTCAACGGACTCTTGAGCGGTTACACCGGAGAGGGAGCGAAAACCGTCTTGCCTGGTAAAGCAATGGCGAAGGTGAGCTGCCGCCTCGTGCCCGACCAAACGCCGGACGAGATCAAACGTGTCCTGACGGCGCACGTCGAGCGTGTGGCGCCTCGCGGTGTCTCGGTCACGGTGAACGCGCTGCACGGCGGTCTGCCGTGGCGCGCCGAGATGAGCGGACCGCTCGTGGACGCGGCGCGCCGCGCACTCGCGGGAGCCTTCGGTCGCGAGCCGGTGATCACCGGGGAAGGCGGCTCGATTCCCGTGGTGGGTGATTTCGAGCGCATCCTCGGCGCGCCCGTGCTGCTCATCGGCTTCGGGCTGCCGGGCGAGAACGCCCACGCGCCTAACGAATGGATGAGTGACGAGAACTTCGTGAAGGGAACGCGCGCCATCGCCATGCTCTGGGACGAGCTCGCGAAGGAACCTGCCTAACAGGGGAGCGAGCGGGACCCGCGGTCCGCGGGCCCGCTCCTTTACAGGCCCGAGAGCAGCGCGTCGTTGTTCGGTGTCGCCGCGATGCGCTTGATCAACCACTCCATGCCCGACTGCGGCGGCATTTGCTGCAGGCCGCGACGCAGGGTGAACACCGCATCCAACTGATCGGGCCGGAAGAGCTTGTCCTCGCGACGCGTCCCGCTGGTCGCGATGTCGATGGCAGGGTAGATGCGCTTCTCGGCCAACGACCGGTCGAGCTTGATCTCGCAATTGCCCGTGCCCTTGAACTCCTCGAAGATCACGTCGTCCATTCGCGATCCCGTCTCGACGAGCGCGGTCGCGATGATGGTCAGCGATCCGCCACCATGCTGCGGCGCCACCGAACGCGCGGATCCGAAGAACGCCTTGGGTTTCGCCATTGCCGTCGCGTCGAGGCCGCCGCTCAGCGTACGGCCCGTGCCGCGCTCGACCGTGTTGTGTGCGCGCGCGAGTCGGGTAAGCGAGTCGAGCACGATCACGACATCCTTGCCGCTCTCGACGAGCCGTCGAGAACGCTCCAGCACCATGTCGGCCACATCCACGTGGCGCTCGGCCGGCTGATCGAAACTCGACGCCACGACCTCGCCGCGTCCCCACGAAATCATCTCGCTCACCTCTTCCGGCCGCTCGTCCACCAACAACACGAGCAACACCGCTTCCGGATGATTGATCGCGATGCCTTCCGTGATGGCCTGCAAGAGCATTGTTTTTCCGGCGCGCGCCGGTGCGACGATCAATGCGCGCTGCCCATAACCGATCGGGGCGATAAGGTCGATCGCGCGCCGGGTGAGCTCGGGACCACCCTTGGCCGCACGTCCCGTCTCGAGCACCAGTTTGCGCTCCGGGTACGAGGCAATCAGCGAGCTGAAATCGGGGCGACGCTGTGCGCTCGTCGGATCTTCGCCGTTCACGCGCTGCAGCTCGACTAACGTCGTGCGCCCGCGATGATCGCGACCAGTGGTGGCCTCGATCAAGTCGCCGCGACGCAGCGCGAACTGCCGGACCATGAACGGCGCAACGAACGGATCACCAGGCATAGGCAGGTAGCTGTCATCGGCGCGGCGTACAAATCCGCCTTCGCGCGACGAGTCGAACCAGCCGGTCACTGTCCCGTCGGCCACGATAGGTTGTGGTGGGCCGCCATTGTGATGATCGGGACGCGGACCACTGCGTCCGCGACCTCGCCTGCCTCGCCTGCCGTTGTTGGGGAATCGTCCGTCACGCGGACCTTGATGAGGCTGACCACCGCCGCCGCCACCCTGGTTCATCGCGGGCGTCGATCCGCCCGATATACCGCCTCCTGTACTGGCCGGCGGCGCGCCGGGCGGATTCGCCGCCGGCACGTTTGGCATCGAGTCGGCGACCGGTTCGGGCGGAGTCCCGCCCGCCGATCCACCGCTCGTGCCCTCTCCGTTAGTCACCGGATAGGACTCAGCCGATTCACCATTCATGGGCAGCCCAACGTCATCACGATAAGGACTGGGCTCGGATTGCGTATCGCGTGGTCCACTGCCGCGGTTTTGCGGGCGCGGACCGCGACCGCGCCGTGTGGGGCGTCGACGATCGTTCATGCACCAATGCGTGTCATGGAGTGATTGGAATCGCGCGTGTGGTGCCCACCGATGTGGTGCCCACTACGCTGTTGCTACGTCTCTCGCGAGATGCACGTGTCCGGTATGCGCGGCCGGTGCCGTGCGATCTCGACGTTTGTATGGAGCTCGGTCTATTGGCGAGTCCGAACCGGTATCACAGTCGGCGCGCTCGAGCGCGACACACGACCTCGTGATTCTACCTTTCCCACAATCTCCGCAACGCGCCCTTCGCTGCGTCCGGCAATCGCGGATGCGGCTGCGTCCAGCGGCACAAAGCCGGGTAGAACGCGTTGCCGCACGGACCCTGCCATGCGTTGTGGCCGCCAGGGCTCTGCCCTCGGCCACCTCGATTATCACCTGCTTGCGGCTCTCGCGCAACCTTTGCGCCGTTCTGCAGTCCGGCCCCTGACTACCGCCGGACTCCTATCTCCCCCCCGCCGGATCAACGAACCAGCCGCTCTTCTACGACCTGGTCGAGGGAGCGAACGGTTCCGATGATTCGTCGAACGAGCTCGATGATCCGCTCGACCGCGACGCGATGCTGTGCGTCTAGCGTTGACTCCATCGCCAGAAGCTGCGTTTCCGCAAGCAATGCGGCGAGTGGGTTGTTGAGCTGATGCTGAACGAGCGCGGTAAGCTTCTGAAGGTCGGTCTGCGGCGGGATCTCTGGCACCTCTGACGCCGTAGACGACTTCGGAGCTGGTTCAGTCACGGGCTGACACGGCCTCTCGCCAATCGGTATCTTAATCTAATCATGATGGCACCTTCAATCGACCCCGCCAGCGCCATCGCGTCCGCCGTGAAAGACTATCAGCAAAGCGGCGACGTGGCGAGTCTCCTACGAGAACTCGAATCGGTGTGCGCCTCGTGCTCGGACGCCGATGCACTGGCGAAGGCGGTCTCGCCCTACGAGGAGATCCCCGAGGTGGCGGGCCCTGTATACGAGCATGTCGTTGCCTCTAGACCGGACGACGCACGGGCGCTGGTGCGCCTCGCCAATGCGTATTGGTTGTCTGGACGCGGCCCGGACGCGGTCAAGGCCCTGGCGGATCGAGCGATTGCGGCCGACCCGACGAACCGCGGCGCGTGGCATCTTTGGGCTTTGAGCGAGGCCAGCCTGCGCGATCGCGTCGATCGCTGGCGGCACGTGGTCGAGCGGTTTCCGTCGGACGAGCTTGCGCAAGCAAACCTCGCCGACAACGCTGCGAGCCTCGCCTCGACAGAAGGTGATCGCGGCGCGCTCCAGATCGCGATCCGAACCTACAAAGGCTTGCTCCGTACGGCGTCGCGGACGGAGCAGCGAGTTGCGCTCGAGCGGGCTGTGGCCACGCTCGAGCAGTGGCGCCTC
>DASYXE010000608.1:0-1999 GCA_035935375.1 Gemmatimonadaceae bacterium
TGGATGCGCCGCACACTGTCGGTCGACAGGTCGACCAGCGCGATCCCGTCCTTGGATCGGTCCGGCGGCGGCAGCTTGGACTCATCGACACCGGGACCGCCGATCGGCGACCCGCTCACCGCGACGACCAGCGTCTTGCCGTCCGGCGTTAGGCGAACGCCGCGCGGCCGCTGGCCCGCGTTGATCGTCTTCACCACGCTGTCGGTCGCGGCGTCGATCACCGTGACCGTGTTGCCGCGCTCGTCCGAGACGTACACCAGCACCGACGGCGTACTCGCGGCGGCCGGCGCGGGCGCCGCCGCGGTCGACTCCGCCCCGGCGGCAGGCTTCTTCTCGCCCCCGGAGCACGCCGCCACCATCAATCCCCCCGCTACGATGCTGCTGCCTAACGAAAGGCCGCCCCACGTTCCACGCATGTCGAGTCTCCTCGTGCTGAAGTACCGGGTGCCCCCATGGCACCCGCTCGCGCCGTTCGACCTACGCGAGCCCCATTCCCCACCGGGCCAACGCCGTCGGATATCCGCCGTAACGCAATAGCTCCGCATGAAACCGCGACAACGAAAACCCTCCGTCCGCGCCCCACGCATCCCGGGCATCGTCGCGCAACCGCTCGATCTCGCGGCGCCCAACGACGAAACATGACATGAGCGTCGGATGCGCAGCCACCCGCATGACCTCGGCGCGAGCCGCCGCCTCGTCCATGCCGAGCTCATCGCGCAGCCGGCGCTCTGCCGCCGGCAGATGCACGGTCTTGGTGTGGATTGCCACATCGATGATCGCGCGAAGCGTCCGCCATAGGACATCGC
The DNA here is from genome assembly GCA_035935375.1 of Gemmatimonadaceae bacterium. Classification (GTDB taxonomy): domain Bacteria; phylum Gemmatimonadota; class Gemmatimonadetes; order Gemmatimonadales; family Gemmatimonadaceae; genus JADGGM01. The sequence goes on from DASYXE010000608.1 coordinate 807, forward strand.
GCGCGTGGAGCAGCCGCGCGGCCGGTGACCCGAAAAAGCCGGCCTCCGCCATCATCGCCTCGCAGTAATACGCCCAGCCCTCGCGCGCCGCATCACTCCACAACACGCGACGCACCGCGCGATCGGACGCGTTCGCGGTCACCGTATGTTGATGGTGCCCTGGCACGGCCTCGTGCACGACCGTGCTTGCAATGTCCGATCGACGGTGCACCGACGTCGCCGCGGTGTGCGGCATCGTGACGTACAGCGTGCCCGCTTGCGATGGCACGAATGCGCCCGGCCCGTCGTAGGCGGCGAACGGCACCAGCGGCAGCAAATACGCCGGCGTGGCCCGTACGCGAACCGGCGCCGATACCACGCGGACCAGGCCACGCTCGGCCGCGAACCGCCGCGCCTCATCCATCGCGTCCGCATACGCGCCGAACAGCGACGCCATGGGCGGCGCGTCGCCGCTCACGCGCTCGACGACCTCGCGCCACGGCGTGCCCGGCGCGATGGCCGCGGCCGCCGTCTCGACCGCGTGGCGCGCCTCCTCGTACGCCCGCTCGGTCCAACGCAACAACGGATCAGCGCCATCCTGGATCATGTGCGCTGTATGCAATCGCCCCTCGAAGAGCTCGCGTCCCACGCCCACGCTGTCGCGTGCGCGCTCATCCATCATCACCAACGCATCCCCGAATTGCTCGAGCGCGTCCACCGCCGCCTCGTGCGCCGACGCCACGTCGGCGTCCGCGCCTAACGGACCGAGCGCCTCGCGCACCTCCTCGCGCAGCAGCGCCAGGCCGCCCGGTAGCATCGCCGCCGCTGTGCCTAACAACGGCCGGTCGGGCTGCACGAGTGCGTCGGCCGCCGCGCTCAGGAACCCCGGCAGCGCACGCAGCCGCGACACCAGCGCCACCGCTCGCTCTCGCGCATCGACGTCGTCGACCGCCAACCGATACAAGCCGTCCAGTGCGTGCCGCACGTGGAATGATGGGTCGTGCGCGAAGGGACGCTCGCGCTCGAACCACGACAGCAGTTGCCGCGCGTCGTGCAGGACCGCCGTTTGATCGATTTCGTCGTCCAGGTTGTCCGCGAACGCTTCCTCGAGCGTGCCGGTGTAGCTCCGTAAGGCGGCGACGTGCGCGCGCACCGACGCGGCATCGAACGCGCCGTACAGGCCGTCGAGCTCGCGGCGTCCCGCGCGCGTCCCC
>DASYXE010000609.1:0-6694 GCA_035935375.1 Gemmatimonadaceae bacterium
GGCCAAGAAGAAGCCGCTGAAAACCTAAGGAATGGGGAATGGGGAATAGGGAATGGCGAATCGTGAGCGACCTCGTCCCCAGAGTTGACCGGCGTCGTAAGACAATCACCATGACTCCGGTCTTGTCCGGCCGTGTCCTGCTGTGTCCGCCCTCTTATGCCTAACGGAGTGGCCTCCGAGCGGCGGCTCGCGCCGCGGGCGGCGGCCGCGCTCCGCGCAGCGGTCACGCTCGCGGGCGGGCGCGAAGTGTGCTTCGCGGCCACGCTCGACGGCGACGGCGTCGTCCAGAGCGTGCGCGTCGTCGCGCGCGGCGGCGTCGACAGCGTGCTCGCGCTCCCCGGCTTCGCCGAGCGCGGCGAGATGCTTTTGCACAACCACCCGAGCGGGCGCCTCGACCCGTCCGACGCCGATCTCGCGGTCGCGGCCCGCATCCACGAGGACGGCATCGGGTTCGGTATCATCGACAACGCGGCCGCGACGCTCTACGTGGTGGTGGAGGTGCCGCGACAGAAGCAGTCCGTTAGGCTGTCGCTCGACGCCGTGCGCGCCACGCTCGCGCCGGCGGGACCGGTCGCGGCACGCCTCGCCCGCTACGAGGACCGCGAGAGCCAGCGCGACATGGCGGCGGCCATTGCCCGATTGTACAATGGCGGCGGGATCGGCGTCTTCGAGGCGGGCACGGGCGTCGGCAAATCGCTCGGCTACCTCGTGCCGGCGCTCCGTTGGGCGGCGGCCAACGGCGAGCGCACGATCGTCTCGACGAACACGATCAACCTGCAAGAACAGTTGGTCGGCAAAGATCTGCCCTTTCTCGCCGAGGCGCTGGCCGACCAGAAGGTGCGGTTCGCCCTGCTCAAGGGATGGCGGAACTACGTGTGCCGGCAACGCCTGGAACAGGCCGCCCGACACGGCGCGTCGCTGTTCGACGGCGCGGTCACCGACGAAATCGAGAGCCTGCGCGCGTGGGCGTTGCGCACGAGCGACGGCTCGCTCGCCGACCTCCCATCGCCGCCCAGCCCCGATGCCTGGGACGAAGTCGCGGCCGAGCCCGATCTCTGCGGCCGGCTCAAGTGCCCGCACTACGCGAACTGCTTCGTGTTCGCGGCGCGGCGCAAAGCCGCCGAGGCGGACGTGATCGTGGTCAACCATCATCTGCTGCTCGCGGACCTTGCCGTTAGGCGCGTGCAGCAGAACTGGGGCGACGCGGCGGTGCTGCCGGCGTATCGCCGGCTCGTCGTGGACGAAGGCCACCACCTCGAGGAGGCCGCGGCCGCGCACCTGGGGACGAGCGTCACGCGCCGCGCGGTCGAACGCCTGCTGGCGCGCCTCGAGCGGCGCGGCGGCCGCGGCTTGCTCGCGCTCCTCGCCGCACGGCTGGCCGGACGCGAAGACCTGTACAGCACGGCGAGCCACGACCTCGTCACCGCCCGGCTGGTGCCGGTGGTGCAACCGGCGCGCGACTCGGCCGCCACGGTGTTCGCGCTGCTCGACACCGTCCTGCGCGATGCGGGCGAGCCGGTGTTTCGCCTAACGGACGACTTCGATGCGCATCCCGTGTGGCGCGACGGCCTCGAGGCCGCCCTCGCGGACCTGCTCTCGCAGATCGGCTTGCTGCGCGATGGCCTGCGGTTGGTGCGCGACCGGCTGGAGATGGATGTCGACACCAACGATCCCGCCGCCGGGATGGTGCGCGAGATCAGCGGCGTCGTCCGCCGGCTCGAGGCGTTCGGCGATGGTCTCACGCGCGCGCTCCGTCCGCCGCCCGATTCGCCGCCGACCGTGCGCTGGCTCGAGTCGCGCGGGCGGGAGCACAATCTGGCCGCCACCGCGGTCCCCCTGGATCTCGCGCCCATCCTGCGCGAGGACCTGTTCAAGCGCCTCGAGACGGCGATCGTCACCAGCGCCACCCTCGCCGCCGGCGAGGACTTCACGTACCTCACCACGCGGCTCGGCCTAACGGAGGAGGAAGTGGAGCCGGAGACGGCCGTCTTTCCATCGCCGTTCGATTTCGCGGAGCAGGCCCTGCTCGTCGTGCCCACCAACATGCCGGTGCCGAACATCGACCCGCCCGGACACCATCGCGCGTGCGTGGAGGTCGTGCGCGACCTGGCCGCGGCGTCCGACGGCGGCCTGTTCGCACTGTTCACCAGCCATCGCGACGTGCGCGCGGCGGCCGCCGCCATGCGCGCCTGCGGCGACGGCGCGCGCTGGCCGCTCCTCGTCCACGGCGAAGACGCGCGCGACACGCTCCTCCGCCGCTTCCGCGACTCGGGCCGCGCGATCCTCTTGGGTACCGCGTCCTTCTGGGAAGGCGTCGATGTGCCCGGCGACGCATTGCGCGGCCTCGTCATCGCCAAGCTGCCGTTCCGCGTGCCCACCGATCCGCTCACCGCGGCGCACTGCGAAGCCATCGCCGAGAAGGGCGGCGATCCGTTCTCGGAGTTCATGCTGCCCAACGCAGCGCTCCGCTTGAAGCAGGGATTCGGCCGTCTCGTGCGATCGCAGACCGATCGCGGCGTGGTGGTGCTGTGCGACCCGCGCGTCGTCACGAAGACCTATGGACGCGCGATGCTCGCAACGCTTCCGCCGGCGACGCGCGTAATCGACACGTGGGCGCGCGCCCGTGATCACGTCAACCACTTCTACGGAGCCATGCGGTGACCGAAACGACTCGACCGGGCAAGATCGTGTGCGTAGGGCGAAACTATCGTGCGCACGCGAAAGAGTTGGGCAACGATGTGCCCGCCGAGCCGTTGATTTTTCTTAAGCCGCCGTCGAGCGTGATTCGGACCGGCGGCGCCATCGTGCTCCCAACGGTCTCCTCCCAAGTGGAGTATGAAGGAGAGATCGGTGTGGTGATCGGCGCGACGTTGTCGCGCGCGAACGAGCCTCAAGCCCAACGCGGGATTCGCGGGATCGTAGCGCTCAACGATGTCACGGCGCGCGACCTGCAGCGCAGCGACGGCCAGTGGACGCGGGCCAAAGGATTCGACACATTCTGTCCCATAGGCAATGAAGTGCCCGCCCCAGCCGACCTCCACTCGCTCGACGTCACGACACGCGTCAACGGTTCCGTTCGCCAACACGCGTCGGCCAGCGAGATGGTTTTTGCGATTCCCATGCTGCTCGCGTACATAACGAGCATCATGACGTTAGAACCGGGCGATGTGGTTGCCACGGGAACGCCGGCTGGAGTGGGCCGGTTGGAGAGAGGAGACGTTGTCGAAGTGCAGGTTGCTGCAAGCGTGGTGCGGAACTCCGTTGCTGCTTCGGGGTGATCACACGATCGAACGGGCGTTTTAACGTGTGCCGCACCCCATCGCCGCTGTAGATTGAGGGTTATGCCGCCAGAGTCCTCTCGTTACGCCCGATTGCCGGAATACCTGCTGGCGTCGATCCCGCAGAAAAAGCGCGAGCTCGCGGCGCGGGGCGTGGATGTGATCGACTTGGGCGCCGGTGACGCGGACCTCGCACCGCCGCCCGAAGCGGTTGCCGCGCTCGAGCGCGCCGCACACGACCCCGCCATGAGCCGCTACGGATTCGGTGCGGGATTGCCCGCGTTCCGCGAGGCCGTGTCTCGGTTCATGCAGCGCCGCTTCGGCGTTGCCGCCGACCCGATGCGCGAGGTCGTGCCGCTCATCGGCTCAAAGGAAGGCATCGCGCACCTGGCCCTCGCCTACCTCGATGCGGGTGACGCGGCGATCATTCCGGAGCCCGGATATCTGGCGTATCTGGGCGGCACGTTGTTGTCCGACGGCGCGCCGCACGTGGTCCCGCTCGATCCGCGCGCAGATTTTCTCGTCGAATTGGACGATGTGCCGCGCGACGTGCTCGCGCGCACGAAGCTCCTGTACCTCAACTATCCGAACAACCCGACGGCAGCCATCGCGCCGCGCGCCTACCTCGAGCGCGTCGTTAGGCAGTGCCGCGAGCGCGACATTCTGCTCGCGTACGACAACGCGTACTCCGAGCTCGCCTACGACGGCTACCGTCCGCCAAGCATCTTCGAGATCCAGGGTGCGCGCGACGTCGCCATCGAATTTCACTCGCTGTCCAAGACGTACAACATGACGGGATGGCGGTGCGGATGGGCGGTGGCGCGTCCCGAGATCGCGAGCGTGCTCGCGAAAGTGAAATCGTTCCTCGACACGGGCGCGTTCATGGCCATCCAGGCGGCGGGCGCCGCGGCGCTCGACGCGTGGGAGCACTTCGTCCCGGCCAACGTGCGCACGTTCGCCGAGCGTCGCGATGCGGCCGTCGACGCGTTCCGCGCCGCGGGCTTCGCATGCGAGGCTCCGCGGGCCACGATGTACCTCTGGCTTCCGCTGCCGGCCGGCGTGCCGAGTGCCGCCTTCGCCGAGCGAGTGCTCAACGAAGAGGGCGTCGTGGTGCTGCCCGGTTCGTCGTTTGGAGCGGGCGGCGAGGGATTCTTCCGTATTTCGTTCATTACGTCGCCGGCGCGCATCGCGGAGGCCGCGGCACGCGCGGGCCGTGTGCTCGAGAGTTTCGAGGCGGCCGTCGCATGATGCGGAAACCCAGTGGCCCGCTGATCCTGTCGATCGGCCTGCACATCGTGCTGGTCATCGGACTGGTGTGGGTGATGGCGGTGCCGCTGCCGTTCCAGAAATGGCTGAACGAGCACAAGAACGTGCCCGTCGAGCACGTCGGCTATTTCCAGGTGCCTAACGAAGGCGTGACACGTACGGGCCGCAACGGCGGCAACGACATCCCGAAGGCGCGCGGCCCGGTGCGGCATCTGGTGGCACCGACCACGCCGCCGACGGGGATTCCGAAACCGCCGGCTCAGGCGTCGGCGCCGAGCGGCGGAGGCGGTACCGGTCCCAAGGTTGGCACCGGCGGAGTGGAAGCCGGCATCACGCCGTCGTTCTCCGATCCGCGTCTCTGGCTGCCGCCGGGACCGGTGATGGGCGTGCCGCGCACGCAGCGTCAGCGGATGGATTCGGTGCTCATGGCGCACTTGCAGCCGCACATCGACTCGCTAGAAGCAATCGCCGCGGCGCAGGGCAAGGCGCCGGGCGACTGGACGTTCACGAAGGACGGAAAGAAGTGGGGCATGGATCCGAAGAACATCTACATCGGTGACCACAAGATCCCGACGGCGATCCTGGCGTTGCTACCGCTGAACAAGGGTGCGAACCCGATCACGTCGAACGAGAACAAGATGTTCGACCGGGAGCACGACGAGATTCAGTTCGAGGCGCAGCGGGCGATGAACGAAGAGGAGTTCAACGCGGCGGTGAAGGCGATCCGCGAGCGCAAGCAGCGCGAGCACGACGAGGACAAGAAGGAGCGGCAGAGGCGCAGGGCGGCGGACAGCACGATCGCGCAGCCATGAGAGCGGACAGAGCCGGACACAGCCGGACACAGCCGGACACAGCCGGACACAGCTGGACACAGCCGGACAGGTCAGCTCACCGTCCTCTTGTCAGGCCTCGGCGGCGGCGATGGATGGCGTGTCGTCCAGCTCACAGAAGGGACGAAACACGCCGCACACCTTGCCTAACACAGTGCCGCCGCCGTTGGCGTGGCGCGGCGCGGTTTCGGAGACACGCAGCGTCACGCCGCCGCCCGGCCCCTCGCGCTCGGCGTAGAGATCGCCCGGCGCCGTGCTGCCGACCGGGTCCACGAGCACGTAGTCGCCGGAGAGTATGCCGCCACCCGGCGCGGCGGACGCGACGTTGTCGACCCGCACGTAGAACACCCGCTCGTTAGGCACAAAGCGGCGGTCGAGCGTGAGGTATGTGATCCGCGTGGTCGTCGATGCAGCGGAGTCGGCCGCGTACGGCGGCACCGGCATGGTCCGCCCCGCGCCCTGATACCCCAACAACCGCACCCCGCGTGATCGCGACGGATCGCGCTCGATGAATCCCTTGCGCGCGAGCGATTGCAGGATTTCCGACACGGTCTTCGTGGATTTGATTCGGAACTCCCGGCCGATCTCGCGTACGCTGGGCTGATACGTGTTCTCGGTGAGGAAGTCGAGCAGGTAGTGGTACACCTTTCGCTCGATCGGCGTCAACGTCTCGGGCATGGGATCCCCCCGATGATGCGAAACCGGGAATCCATACGAGTGTTGAATTCCCGGTGAACTTCCTCCGCGCAACAATAGTGCGAACCCAAGAGCTCGGTCAACAGCTATGTCAACAAGTGTTGATCGACCTCGAGGTAGCGGATCGCGTCATCGATGCGAAGCAACGACAGCTCACGTCCCATCGTGAGCAGAACGTCGAAGATGCCCGGACTCACGGTCATGCCCGTGAGCGCCAGGCGCAGCGGCTGAAAGATTTTGCCAGCGGCGACGCCGCGTGTTTCCGCGAGCTTCCGCAGCGCTTCCTCTATCGACGCGGGCTGCCAGTCAGTCAGGCCCGACAAACATGTGCGTACGGCGGTCAGAACTTCGCGTGCGCTCGCTCGGTCCTTCCATTGCTTGGAAACGGCGTCCTCATCATAGGTGAGCGGTCCCGGAAAGTACGGCGCAGCCTGGCGCACGATGTCGTGCACGGTGCGCGCACGCACCTTGAGCAAGTCGATCAGCGACAAATACCACACATGATTCGCCGAGAGGTCGGCGGACGAAGCAAGCCCCGCCGCGATGAGGTCCGGCGTGACACGCGGCTCGAGCTCGGTCGGCGGAGTCAGGCTCAGGTGCTGCCCGTTCATCCATTCGAGCTTC
>DASYXE010000610.1:0-2704 GCA_035935375.1 Gemmatimonadaceae bacterium
GCGTCGAGTCGCTGACCTTCGTGTACACGGTGCCCGGCCACGGCGGCGACGACCGCGTGTATCTCATTCGACGCGGGCGCGTGCGCGACGAGCGCCCCGCGCCGCGCACGTCGACCGACGAAGCGGCGCTCGAGCGGGCCATGGCCGACGTCTATGGCCCCGTCGAGCGCCCCACCACGCGCGTGCCGACCCACGAGATCGACGAGATGCTACTGCTGACCTCGTGGTTCGGCCGGTTCCCCAAAGAGATGGAACGCGTCAGGCACGTACCTCACTTGAGCGTCTTGTCCAGGTACGATGCGGTGGCGCTGTCGGCGGCGAGCCAGGAGGCGTAGCGCAGGAAGCCGTGGATCTCGTCGGGGAGCACGAGCTCCTCGTACTTCACGCCCTGGGCATCCAGCCGCCGTGCGAGATCCACCGTCTGGTGAAAGTGCACGTTGCGGTCGTCGTCGCCCTGGATGAGCAGCACGGGCGACTTCCAACTCGACATGTACGCCACTGGCGACGATTGCCACGCGACCTTCTCGGCGGAATCCAGGTCGGCCTTCTCGTACTGGAGGGCGCGTCGCTCGAAGAATTCCTGCACGTCGGCCATCCAATCGTGCACGCCGTGCAGGTCGACGCCGGCGGCGAAGAGATCGGAATTCTTGGCGAGCGCCATGGCGGTGAGGAACCCGCCGTACGAGCCGCCCCAGATGCCGATCTTGGCGCCATTCACCTCGGGCAGGGTGCGCAAATACTCCGCGCCGGCTTTCACGTCCAGGTACTCCGAGGCACCGAATCGACCGGCGTGCTCGGGATGGTGGAACTCGTGCCCGTAGCCGATGCCTAACCGATAGTTCACGGCCAGCACCACGTACCCGCGCGACGCGAGGTACTGGTTCACCGCGTACGAGTTCGAGTAGTAGTCCATGTAGTGCCAGCCGAGCATCATCTGCCGCGGCGGACCGCCGTGGACGAAGATCACGGCCGGGGCATGAGATAGGCCGGGCTTGGCAAACAGGTCGCCGTGCACTTCAGTGCCGTCGGAGGCGTGGTACGTCACGGCACGCGGTACGATGAGCTGCGTCGTCGGGAAGTCGGACGGGATGCGATCCGCGGCGATGAGGCGCGAAGTGCCTCCGCCCAACGAAATCACCGCCGGGATCGGCGGCCGCTTCGCCTCGGCCGAGATGTAGGCCACCGTCGCGCCATCGCCGGTCACGACCGGCGTCCACTCGAGGCCCGTCCCCGGCGTGAGGTTCACCGGTGCGGCACGGTCCACCGGGACCTTGAAGACGTGCCGGCGCTCGATGTCATCCGTGCCCGTGCCCATGTTTCCCGCGAACACCAGCGTCTTCCCGTCGAGCGACATCGCGATGTACTCCGCCATACCGCGACCCGGCGTGAGCAGCAGTGGCTCGCCTCCGGTTTCCGCAACCGAATACAGGTGCGGCCATCCATCGAGGTCGGCGAGGAACACGATCCTGTTGCCCGCGGCCCAATGCAGATTCGCTTCGCCGTCGGTGGTCGGCATCGATCCGCGGAGCGTGTTCGGACTCTGCCACACCTGATGCGCGGCGAGCGTCTGAACGTTCGCTGCCCAGATCGCGAACGGCCGCGGATGCTGCGCGAGCATCGTCTCCGGAGCTCCGCCGTTCCCTGGCCGGCGCACGAACGTGATTTGCTTTCCGTCCGGCGACCAGCTCGGGCTCTCATCGAGCGACGTCGACGGCGACACGTAGCGGAGCGGCGTCGAGTCGTTGGTGAAGAGCGCGATGAATGAATGGTCCCCGCGCGACGACACGAACGCGAGCGTATTGCCGTCGGGCGACCACGTGGGCGAATCGCTCTCGCCGGTCGCGAACAGCAGGCGCTTGCCCGGCTGCGATCCATCCGTCGGGACCACCCAGATCTGGTTGTCGCGAGTGTACGCGATGCGATCGCCGCGCGGAGAAACGGTCGGCAGATCGCCTTCGGCGAGTTTCTTGGGCTGACCGCCGCTTGCCGGCACGCTCCAGATCTCGACCATGGGCTGCACGGGACTCGACGCCGGATCGGGCGCGAGCTTGCCTGGTGCTTCCCAGTTCGCGTCGTGGTCGCCGCCGCGCACGTACACGACCGTGTTGCCGTCCGGTGTGAACGACAGGTTGGTGAGCTCCTGCCCATCGTCGGCCGTGTAGCTGGTCGCGCGATGCGCCTGCCAATCGGGCGCCGACGCGACGTAGATGTTGCGGACGCCGCGTTCGTCGAACACCCACGCGATGCGCGCGCCGGTCGGCGCCGCGACGAGCGCCGACGGATACGGATATCCCATGATCTGTTGCAGCGTGAACGAGCCGGACGCGCGCTGTGCGGTCGCGACGCCGGCGACGCTCGCGGCGAGGAGCGCGGCCGCGGCGCAGACGAGCGGCCGGCGGAATGGACGGTGACGCATGGCATCCCCTGAGTAGAGAGGGCGTCGTGGGCGGGCACCGCCCACGGCAGACGGCGACATTCTCGCGCCCCGCACACGCCCCGTCAACCAGGTCGTCCCCCGCGAGGGCGACCGCCCTGCCTAACGGAGGAATGAAGCGCGTGCGAGCTCGCATCGTGGAATAGGGAATGAGGGAAGCGCTCGCTGGCGCTCGCTTGGGGAAGCGCTGCGCTTGGGGAAGCGGCGGCGACGCCGCCTGGGGGAGTGGAACAACATCAATGATCTGCGCGACGTGAGTGCCACCCGTGA
>DASYXE010000611.1:0-9210 GCA_035935375.1 Gemmatimonadaceae bacterium
GCAGACCACTGATGTTGTTCCACCCCTCAGGCGGTGTCGCCGCCGCTTCCCTCAGCGTTAGCGCTTCCCCAAGCGAGCGCCAGCGAGCGCTTCCCCATTCCCCATTACCGCTATCAGAATCTCTGACGCACCTCACTAGCGAACGCTCAGGTGTACTCAGAGAGCCGTAAGCTGCGGAACCCGATGCCCCTTCTTCATGGGATCGCGCAAGCTCGCGATGATGCGGGCGGCCGTCGCGTCCAATTGTGTTCGGTCGGGCATGGTTGAGCCCGGGAACGGAAGCGGGACATCGAATCCGTCTCCGGCCCGCCGCGGTATCAGGTGAATGTGGAAGTGATAGACGTCCTGGCCCGCCGACTCACCGCTCGAGACCACCAGGTTCATCCCCTCCGTTCCAGCAACGCGCCGAATGACCGGGCCGAGCTCCATGGCCACCGAGAACAGGTGCATTCCGAGGTCCGACGGTAAATCGAGCAGCGACTCGTAATGCCGTCTGGGGACCACCAGAACGTGTCCCGGGTTCACCGGCTGGATATCCATGAAGGCCAGTGCATCGCGGTCCTCGTAACACATCGAGACTTCCGCGGCGCCACGGATGATGTCGCAGAAGATGCAATGGTTGCTGCCGGGGCGATTCATGGAGCCTCCCTCCAGTGAGACTGCTGTGTTACGCACGGCTGGTGCCATCGATTCGATGGCAAGAGGCGAGGCCGCCCTTGCTGTGCAAGCCAGCCGATCCTTATTAGTAGCCGGATGATTCTCGCCCGCGCCGCATTGGCCGTCGCCGCTCTTTTTCAATCGGGCCCCGGGAACGCGGGGTCGCCGACACAGATCGTTGCATCGGTGACACGGGCGGTCGAGCAGGACAGCGTCGCCCAGGCGCGGCAAACATGGTCCAAGCAGCTGCGCGCGAACCCCGGTGACCGCGCCTCGCTGCTCGCGCTGCAGCTCCTGGCCGAGCGGGTGTACGATTTCTCGCGCGCAATGGAGTACTTCGGCCGGCTCACCCGTGCCGGAACGCCTGAAGACAGCTACGCAGCGTACGGCGCACTCGAGCGCGGTAAGGGACTGTTCAGCCGCGGCCTCCTGGTCCAGTCGGAATCGAGTTTCGTCGAGGCGGTGCGTCTGTCGCGCGCCGCCCGCGACCGCGGCGCCGAATTCGACGCCGTGCTCGGCGTGGCGATGGCGCGCGGGCGTACGTTAGGCGCAGAGGTCGAGGTGGCGATGCTCGACAGCCTCGGCCGTGCGGTGCCGCGCGACCCGGCACTCGACGCGGGGTGGCGATGCGAGCGGGCGGCGCTGGCGGCGCGCACCGGCGAGCGGACGGCGGCGGCGTTGGCCAACCAGGGCATCGTGCTCGCGCGCCGAGCGGGGGACACGCGTCTCGAGGCGCGGTGCACGTGGGTGCTCGCGCAGGACTACGTGCGACAGGGTGACATGGGCACCGTGGGCGAGCTGCTGACGCGCGCGGAGACGATGCTCGACCAGGCGCACGAGCGCGCGGGCCTGTCGTCGATGCTGCAGTGGCACGGGTTCATGGAAGTGTCGATCGCGAATTACGGACGCGCGCAGCAGCTGCTGCAGCACGCCGTGCGCGAAGCCCAGGCCTCGGGCAATTTGTCGGCGCTCGCGTGGTCGCTCGTCAACCTGAGTCAGATCTCGCTGTCGTTGAACGACCTGCCGTCGGCGGAGGACCGGGCCGCGCGGGCCGAATCGTCGTTCCGAACGACGAAGGACCAGTGGGGGCTCGCCACGGCCATCGGTCTGCGGGGCCAGGTGGCGCTCGACATCGGCGACACCGCGGCGGCGCGCCGCCAATACACTGTCGCGTTAGGCTTGGCCGAGCACGACCATAATGCGTTAGGCATCGCCGGCGCGCATCTGGCGCTGGCCGACCTGGCGGTGCGCGCCGGCGACTGGCGCGCCGCGCAGCGCGAGCTCGAGGCCCAGCGCGTGGCGTTCCGCCGCGGCGGCGCCACCGCGTGGGCGGAAGGACAGGACTTCTACTACGGCGTGCTCGCCTTGCGCCAGGGCACGCTGCGCGAGGCGCAACGCCGCTTTCGCGCCGACCTGGCGACGCTCGACTCGTCGCAGCACGTGCGGCGCTATCTCTCGCAGACGATGACCGCCGAAGTGCTCCTGCGCCAGGGCGACACGCTCGGCGCGGAGCAGCGGTTAGGCGAAGCGAGCGCCCAGCTCGACGCGTGGCGCGGCACCCTCGGCGACCAGCAGCTCAAGCAGCTGGCGTTCCAGGTGCGCGACGCGTTCGGCGGACGCGCGCCGGCGATCGCGATGCTCATCGCCGGCGTCGCGGGCTCGGGTCGCGTGGAGCAGGCATTCGCGCTCGCCGAGCAGCGGCGCGCGCGCAATCTGCGCGACCGGTTGTCGCGGGCGGCGGGATTGCGCCTGGCAGCCGGCGACAAGACCGATCTCGCTCCGACGACCGCGCCGGTCACGGCGGCCGACGTGCAGCGCGCGATTCCGGACGACCGCACGGCGGTGCTGGAGTACGTGGCCGGCCGCGCGGGCCAGCCGACCACGGTGTTCGTGCTCACGCGGCGCGGCGTGCGGGCGCACCTGTTGGCGCCGCTCGATTCGGTGCGCGACCTGGCGGCACGCTTCGAGGCACTGATCGAGAGTGGCGGCAACGTGAGCGGGCTGGCCACTGCGTTAGGCAAGACGCTGCTCCAACCGGCGCTGACCGATCTGCCGGCCGGCGTCTCCAATCTGGTGGTGGTCCCGGACGACGCGCTGTGGTCGGTGCCGTTCCAGGCGCTCATCCTGGGCGACGGCCGGTGGGCCATCGAACGCTTCGCGATCACGACGGTGCCATCGGCGGCGGTGTCGGTGATGCTGTGGCAGCGGCCCCCTCCATCCGGTCCGGCCCGCCTCCTCGCGTTCGGCGACCCGCGCTTCGCCGGCGAGGACGACGGCAGCCCACCCGCGTTGCGCGCGGCGACGCCGAACGAAGGGTCGCTGCCACGCCTCCCGGGGACGGCGCGCGAGGTGCGCGCGGTGGCGCCGTTCGCATCCGAGGCGGTGATCCGGCTGCGCGACGACGCCAGCGCGGCGTTCCTCGAGCGCGCGCCGCTCACCTCGTACCGCGTGATCCATTTCGCCACGCACGCCGTGACCGATGACAACGGCATCGCGCACGCGGGCATCGCCCTGTCGCCCGGCGCGGGCTCGGACGGCTTCGTGAGCGACGGCGATCTCGCCGCGCTGCAGCTGAACGCCGACCTCGTGGTGTTGTCCGCGTGTCACACCGCGGGCGGCGCCGCGTTAGGCGGCGAGGGCGTGCGCGGCCTCACCGCTCCGCTGTTGCAGGCCGGCGCCCGCGCCGTGCTCGCCACCGAATGGCCGGTGGATGATGCGCGCACCGTCCCGATGATCGTCGCGTTCTATACGGCGCTCGCCAAGGGCCGCACGAGCGCCGACGCGCTCCGCGATGCTGCGCTCGACGCCATGCGAGACGGCGCGCCGCCGCGCGAATGGGCGGCGTTCCGGCTCGTCGGCGATCCCACCGTCCGCGTTCCGCTCCGACAGGCGCGCGGCCTCTTCGGCTGGACGTGGTGGCGATAGCCTCCGACTCGGGCCGGCACTCGGCCGACCTCGCGGCGATTGCCGCCGCTCTTGCCGATGACTACCTGGTCGAGTGCGAGATCGGGCGCGGCGGCATGGGCGTCGTGTACCGGGCGCGCGACATCAGACTCGACCGGCTGGTCGCCGTCAAAGTGCTGCCGCCTCACTTGGCCGGCGTCGAAGACGTGCGCGAGCGGTTCCTGCGCGAGGCGCGCACGGCCGCGCGGCTCGCCCACCCGAACATCGTGCCTATCCATCGCGCCGACGAGGTAGGCGGGTATGTCTTCTTCGTCATGGGGCTGGTGCAGGGCGAATCGCTCGCCGAGCGGCTGCGCACGCGCGGTCCGCTCGCGCCGGCTGACGCCCTCCCGTTGCTGGCCGACGTGTCGCGCGCGCTCGCCTACGCGCACGCGCACGGCGTCGTGCACCGCGACATCAAGCCCGAGAACATCCTCATCGACGCCGCCTCGGGCCGCGCGATGGTCACCGATTTCGGCATCGCGCGGCTGGCCGAGGCGTCGCCGCTCACCGCGACCGGCCAGGTGCTGGGCACCGTGTATTTCATGAGCCCGGAACAGGTCGCGAACGACGCGCTCGACGGACGCAGCGATCTCTATTCGTTAGGCGTCGTCGGGTTCGTCGCGTTGTCGGGACGCTACCCGTTCGACGGGGCGACCGCATCGGCCGTCCTGGTCGCGCACGTCACGAAGGTCGCCCCTCGGTTGCAGGACGTCGCGCCCCAGATTCCGGACGCGGTCGCCCGCATCATCGACCGCTGTCTCCTGCGCGATCCGGCGGCGCGATTCCCCGATGGAGATTCGCTCGCGCGCGCGTTCGATGATGCGCGGTCCGACGTGGCCGTGCAGCGCGCCCCCGCGGCCACGCGGGAGGTGTTGTCCGAGCGCGAAGCGATGGCGGTATGGCAACGCGCAGCCGAGCTCCAAGCGCTCACGAGCGCGGCACCGGCTGTCACGCCGTTGGAACAGATCGAGGCCGCGCGATCGCGCACGCAGGGCTACCGCATCGACCACGTGCGCGACGCCGCAGTCGAGGCGGGCATCTCCGAGCCCTACGTCGAGCGGGCCGTTCGAGAGTTGGGCTTCGCTGGTCCGCTCCCCGCCCGCGTCCATGCCGTCGGCGGCCTAACGGAGACGCCGGCGACCGATCCGATGCTCGACCCGACCGCGTGCAACCCGTTCGTGCGCGCGCTCATCGGAGGCCCGACGCGCCTTCACGTCGAGGCGACGGTGGACGGCGAAATCGCCGACGCCGACTTCGAAGTGCTGTTGCGGTCGATCCGCCGTGCGATGGGCGATGCGGGCCACATGAGCGTGTTTGCGCGAACGCTGTCCTGGAGCTCGACGGGCAACGAGCGACGCGTCGCCATCACGGTTTCGTCGCGCTCCGGCCGAACCACCGTCACGATCGGCGAGCGACTCGGCCCGCTCATTGGCGGCATCTTCGGCGGTGTTGGCGGCGGCTTGGGTGGCGGCGGCTCCGCCGGTGCGGTGGCCCTCGCGCAAAAACTGTTCGGCAACGGATCGATCGGGATCGCGCTCGTCGGGTGGCTGGCCGCGACGTACGGGATTGCGCGAACGATCTATTCGGTGACCGTCAAGCGGCGCGAGCGCCGGCACCACGCGTTGTTAGCCGAACTGGTGTCGCTGGTCGGCAACGCCGCGACGCCGCCTGGCCAGCTCGCGGACGCGTCCCCGGGCAGTCTGCGACTGCCCCGTTAGGCGACGGAGCGCGCGCCTAGAATTGCAGCCGAAAGAGAAGGACGAAGGCGAGCACCCCGCTGCACAACGCGAGGTTCAGAAACCAGACCGCCCAGTACAGGGCGGGTGGCGGTCCTTTCTTGAGTAGAAGGGTGATCGAAAGAAGGAGCGTCACGCCTGCAACGCTCACAAAGAAGACGCCCGCCTTATCGACTTGCGCCGAGGGATAGCGGATGTCCCCCGCAACCAATAGGGCGATCAGCGCCGGCGCAGTCGCCAAGCCGAACCAACGACCGACTCGAAGCGAGCCTTTCAGCCCAAGCGCCAACATCACAACCTCGACCGCTAGGCCGAGCGTCAGCCACGTTTGGAGAGCCTCATCCATCGAAGGGCGCGGCTATCGGATTCAGCGCGCGTCACTGTGCGCCGGTCAACCTGTTAGCGCAGTGCGACCGGAACGATGGCGGACCGTACCTCGGCGCCGTCCGACAACCGCGCGCGTACCCACCATTGTTCGTTAGGCGCGGACCGGAGGCGCAAGGCCGGCAGCAGCGCGAACGAGGTGTCGGCTGTGGTGTCGGCGGCGAGCACCGCGCCCTGCGCGTCCATCACTTCCACCACGTAGGACACCGCGCGCGGCACCGCGTGCCACACGAGCACCGACGCGTTCGCCCGCGGTGTCACCAGCACGACGCCACCCGCCGCTGGTCCGCGCATCACGTTCGCGGGCGTCGACATCGAGCGGAGCGCGATCGTCGCCGCGGCCACTGCCACGATCGCCGATGCCGCCACGAGCCACGGACTCGCCACCCGCGGACGACGCACCGCCGGCGCGGCCGCGCGCAGGGCGCGCAGCAGCTCGAGCTCGCGGCTGCACGACTGGCACGACATCGCGTGGTCGAGCGTGGCCAACCGCACGTCCTCCGTCCCCTGACGCTCGACGAGCGCCTGCAGCGCCTCCGGCTCCGGGCATCGAGCGGCGGGCCGTGCGTCCCGCGCCGCCAACGTCTCCCGATACAATTCCTGCAGCTGGGCATCCGTCATGCGACCGCCTCCGGTCCAATCCCCTGCTCCGTTAGGCGATCGCGCACATCCGCGAGCCCCCGGTAGAGCAGATTCCGCGTCTTGGCCTCCGACCACCCCAGGAGCGCCGCGATCTCTTCACGCGTATAGCCGGCCAGGTACATCCGGACCACCGGCCGCCGCGATGGCGTGATCGTGTCGATCGCGCGCGCCACCTGCTGCGCCAGCTCGGACGACTCGAGCGATTGCTCGGGTTCGCGACGCGACGGCGCGGCAGGCTCCTGCCCAACGTCCTCCAACGCGTCCTCCCGCGGACGGCGATGGCGCCGCAAGACGTCGAGCGACGCTGACACCGCAGTCCGGTACAGGTAAGACGAACCGACCGACGAAATTTGCTCACCACCGGCTGGGCCCGCTGGCACCGTGTCCAACGCACGGTTAGCGCCGTCGGCGCGCGCACGCCACAGCCGAATGCGGACCTCCTGGAACACCTCGTCGACGTCGCTCTCCGACAAACCGTGGCGGATGCCGATGCGGTGCACCATTGCGGCGAACCGCAGCAAGACCGCCTCGATGGCCGGCGAGATCTGGTCGGTCACGTGGGGAACAACCATAGCGCGAAGGTAGCGAGCCCGTCGCACACTCGCAAAAAGGGCGCGCGATCGGCTCAAATCGTGCCGACGACTGGCCCTGACGCGTCGGGCAAAGGGCTGCCGGCACCCGGTTGGCGCGCCTTCGGGAGCCGAATGCCCGTCGAACACCCGAATCGGGTGCACAATGCCGGATGTGAATGGTATTTTGAGGTGCTAGCTCCACTCAAAACGGGGACTCATGGCTACTCAGACACGTGCCGAGCGCAAGGCCGGCGCGGCGCTCAACCGCGAGCAGCTTCTGGCGGCGTATCGGACGATGTATCTGTCGCGGCGGCTGGACGACAAGGAAATCCAGCTCAAAGGACAGAACAAGATCTTCTTTCAGATCTCCGGCGCGGGGCACGAAGCGGTCCTGACGGCTGCCGGCATGACGCTGCGCGGCGGCCATGACTGGTTCTTCCCCTATTACCGCGACCGCGCGCTGTGTCTGCAGTTAGGCATGACCCCGGCGGAAATGCTCTACGAAGCGGTCGGCGCGGCGCGCGATCCCAACTCGGGTGGGCGCCAGATGCCGAGCCACTGGGGCAGCAAGCGCCTCAACATCGTGTCGTCGTCGTCGCCGACGGGTACCCAGTTCCTCCACTCCACCGGATGCGCCGAAGCCTCCCTGCGCGCCTCGCTGCTCTCGATCACCGACGGCTTCGAGTCCGATGAGGTGACATACGTGTCCGCTGGCGATGGCACGACGAGCGAAGGCGAGTTCTGGGAATCCCTCAACACGGCGTGCAATCTGGGTCTTCCGGTTGTCTATCTGATCGAGGACAACGGCTACGCGATCTCGGTGCCGGTCGAGGTGAACACCGCCGGCGGCAGCATCTCGAAGCTGGTCGCGTCGATGCCCGGGTTGTTGCTCCAGGAGGTCGACGGATGCGACCTCGTGGCCAGCCACGCCGCGATGAGCAAAGCGGTCGCGTACGCACGCGCGCGTCGCGGGCCGGCGCTCGTGCACGCACACGTGATTCGGCCGTATTCGCACTCGCTGTCCGACCAGGAGACCCTGTACCGGCCGCCCGAGGAGCGCGACGTGGATGCGGCGCGCGATCCGTTAGTCACATTCCCCAAGTGGTTGGTGGCCGAGGGACACATCACGGAGAAGGAGCTCGAGGCGCTCAAAGCGGACGTCGAGGCGGAAGTGCTCGCGGCCACGGACGACGCGCTGGCCCAACCGCAGCCGACCGCGGACACGGTGCTCTACGCCGTGTACTCGCCCGACGTCGATCCGACGAGCGAACAGTTCGACACCGAGGATGATCCGAAGTTCACCGGCGAGCCGACCACGATGGTCGACCTGCTCAACGCGTGCATGAAGGACGAAATGCACCGCGACGGGAAGATCCTGGTGTTCGGCGAGGACGTGGCCGACGTGTCGCGCGCGCAGTACCTCGGCAAGGTGAAGGGCAAGGGCGGCGTGTTCAAGGTGACGTGGGGCTTGCAGAAGGAGTTCGGCGGCGACCGCGTCTACAACACTCCGTTAGCCGAGGCGAACATCGTCGGCCGCGCGGTGGGATTGGCGGTGCGCGGGTTCAAGCCCGTGGTCGAAATCCAATTCTTCGATTACATCTGGCCGGCGTACATGCAGCTGCGCAACGAGCTCGCCACCATGCGCTGGCGGTCGAACAACGAGTTCAGCTCGCCCGCCGTCGTGCGCGTGACGTACGGCGGATACATCCGCGGGGCCATCTATCACTCGCAAACCGGCGCGTCGCTGTTCGCGCATTGCCCGGGACTTCGTGTGGTGTGTCCGGCCACGGCCCTCGATGCGAACGGACTGTTACGCACGGCGATCCGCTGCGACGACCCGGTGATTTTCCTCGAGCACAAACACCTCTATCGCCAGACGTACAACAAGGGCCGCAATCCCGGACCGAACTTCATGATTCCGTTCGGTAAGGCGAAGGTGCTGCGCGAGGGCGCCGGCATCACGCTGGTCACGTATGGCGCGACGGTGCAGCGCGCGCTGGTGGCCGCGAACACCGTGGCCGAGGATGGTATCGATGTCGAGGTAATCGATTTGCGCACGCTCTCGCCGTGGGACCGCGAGACGGTCATGGCGTCGGTGCGCAAGACGTCGCGCGTGATCGTAGCGTACGAGGATTCGCTGTCGTGGGGCTACGGCGCGGAGATCGCGGCGGCGATCGCGGACGAGTGCTTCGCGTGGCTCGACGCGCCGGTGAAGCGCGTGGCATCCATGGACACGTTCGTGGGCTATGCGCCGTCGCTCGAGGATGCGATCC
>DASYXE010000612.1:0-3097 GCA_035935375.1 Gemmatimonadaceae bacterium
GTGAATGCCGGCCTCATCGTTGCGCTCACCACCGAAGCGCCCATTGCGCTGGTGCCCGAATCGTTCAAGCCCGCGCCATGGTTGGGCGTCCTCGCATTCATCGGGATCATCATCTTCCTGTATCGCTGGATGCTCAATCGCTCGATGACCGCTCCGCGCGCCGCCCAACGCGCCAACGCCGCGTAAACCGAACGATCACGAACACTTTTTTCGACGGACCTCTGTTCGGCTGACGCGGGTCCCTCCTACCTTGGCGCTCCACTGCCTTCCGCGCCAAGGATCGTTCGATGCGTCTCAGACTCAAAACCGATCGGCTGACCGCCCTCCTCGCCGCGAGTCCGCTCAGCCAGAATCACTGGGCGATCAAACTCGGGCTGTCCAAGGGACACTGGTCGGAAATCGTGAACGGCAAGCATCCGTATCCCTCGGCGCGGACGCGGACGCTCATGCTCGAGGCCTTCGGCGTTCCGGTGGACGAGCTGTTCGAGCTCGAGGCCGGCGCCGCCCCGGAAGCCGACGTCGGCTTTCGACGTGCGATCGTCGACCGCTACATCATCGACAGCGACGTAGGCCAGGGCGGGATGGGGGCCGTGTACCTGGCGCGCGACACGCGCCACGGCCGCGTGGTAGCCGTGAAGGTAATTTCGCCCGAAGCGGTGAGCGGCATCGGCCTCACGCAATTCCACCGCGAGATCTCGACAGTGGCGCGGCTGCAGCATCCGCACATCCTGCCGTTCTACGACTCCGGTGACGCGGACGGCCATCCGTTCTATGTGATGCCGCTCATCCGCGGCGGCTCGCTGCGCCGCCGCCTCGAGGAGCGCGTGCGCCTGCCGGTGGACGAGGTCGTACGCCTCACGGCCGGCATCGCCGCTGCGTTAGGCCACGCCCACCGCGAGCACGTGCTGCACTGCGACGTGAAGCCCGAAAACATCCTGCTGGACGGCGACCACGCCTACGTGATGGACTTCGGCATCGCGCGCACGCTGCACGCCGAGGCCTTCGAGTGGGGGGCGCCGAGGACGGGGCTCGACGCGTCGGCGGGGACGCCGGCGTACGTGAGCCCCGAGCAGGCGGCGGGCGAGCGACAGCTCGACGCGCGGTCGGACGTGTACAGCCTCGCGTGCGTCGTGTTCGAGATGCTGGCGGGGCGGCCGCCGTTCGAGGGGACGACGACGCAGGAGGTCGTGGCTGGGCGGTTCGCGGAGACGGCGCCCTCGCTGCGTGCATTCGCGCCCGATGTGCCGTCGGCCATGGAAGCGGCGATCGCGCGCGCGATGTCGGTGCGGCGCGACCGCAGGCCTAACGAAGTCGAGCAGTTCGCGGCGGAGCTCGCGCGGGCGGCGCGGGATGCGTCGCCGGCGGGCGGGCGTGTCGCCGTGTCGGCGACGCGCGCGGTGGGCGCCGTTAGGCGGCGGCTCGGGCAGCGGGCCGCGTTCCGCGCGGGCCTGCTGCCCGACCTGGCCGACGTGCGCTTTGCGCTGCGCCAGGCACGTCGCGCGCCCACCGCGACGCTCGCCATGGTTCTCACGCTCGCCGTGGGCATCGGTGCCACGAGCGCTATTTTCAGCGCCGTGAACGGCGTGCTGCTCAGGCCGTTGCCGTTCGCGGCTCCGGATCGCCTCGTGCGCCTCTGGGAAACGTCCAAGCAATTTTCGGCTCAACTCCCGTCCGCGCCCAACCTGACTGACTGGCGGTCGCAGAACACCGTGTTCACCGACATCGGCGCGTACGCCGATGCCAGCTTCAACATCGGCGGCACCGACCCGGAGCGCGTGCACGGCGCCGACGTGTCGGCCGCCTTCTTCAGTGTGTTAGGCGTGGCGCCGGAAGCCGGCCGCGCCTTGGCTACCGACGACGTGAGCAATCGCGCGCCGGTGGCCGTGCTGAGCGATGCGTTCTGGCGCCGGCGATTCGGCGCCGATCGCGGTGTCGTCGGGCGCACCATCGACGTGAACGGCACGCCGACGCTCGTGATCGGCGTGATGCCGCCCTCCTTCCGGTACCCGAATCGCGACACGGACATGTGGGCGCCGCTCGTGATCCCGGCCGACATGGCAAACTCCCGCGGCGCGCACGGGTACTGGACGGTCGCGCGTTTGCGCCCGAACATCACGCTCGCCACGGCACGCGCGCAGCTAAAGCAGATCGCCGCGCGTCTCGCCGCGGTGTATCCCGGGCCGAACGAAGGTCACGGCGCGCGCGTCGAGCCGATGCAAGACACGCTCGTGGGCGGACTCCGGCGGTCGCTCTACGTGTTGTCGGGTGCCGCGGCGTTCGTCTTCCTGATCGCCTGCGTGAACGTGGTCGCCCTGCTGCTCTCGCGGGCCATCGACCGCCGCCGCGAGAACGCCGTGCGTGTAGCGTTAGGCGTGAGCCGAGCTCGGCTCGTTAGGCAGTATTTGACGGAAAGTGTGTGCATCGCCGCCGTCGGCGGCGCCGCCGGTCTGCTCCTCGCGCGATGGAGCGTCCGCGCGCTGGTGACGCTCGCGGCGGACATGCTGCCGCCGGGCGCATCGGTGTCGGTGGACGTGCGTGTCACCGCGTTCACCGTGATCGTGTCCGCGCTCGCCGGCATCGCCTGCGGGTTGCTGCCGGCGCTGCAGGCCGCGCGCTCCGCACCCGTGGACGACCTGCGCGCCGGACGCTCCGCCGGCTCGGCGCGCGAGCGGCATCGCCTGCGCGATGCGTTAGTCATTGCCCAGGTCGCGTGCGCGCTCGTGCTGCTCACCGGGGCCGGACTGTGCATTCGATCGCTGCGGCGCCTGGGCTCGGTCGATCCCGGCATCCGCGCCGAGGGCGCCGTGACGATGAAGATCGCGTTGTCGGATGCCGTCTACGACTCGTCGGCGAAAATCGCGTCGTTCTACGCGCGCGCACTCGATCGCATCGCTCAGACGCCCGGAGTGAAGAACGCCGGGTTCATCACGCTGCTCCCGCTCGATGAATACGGCATCGGCTCCGAGGTCCGCCGCGCTGACGCGGACTCGGCGAGCTCGCCGGAACCCTTCGCCGAAGCGCGCGCGGTGAGCGGCGGATATTTCCAGGCGGTGGGCATGACGCTTTTGCAGGGCCGCACGTTCGACGCCCACGATGC
>DASYXE010000613.1:0-12729 GCA_035935375.1 Gemmatimonadaceae bacterium
TCGAGATCCACCATCAACACCGAGAGGTGCAGCGCATACCGCCGCGCGCGCTCGAGCTCGGACGTGAGACGCTCCATGAGTGCGCGCCGATTGTGCGTCTGCGTAAGCGGATCCGTGAGTGCCAACACCTCGACGCGCGCCTTGTCTGCCCGCGTCGACTCGATCATCTGCGCGCGCCGGATGGCCGCCACCGCCGCGCGAACCACGGTATCCGCGAACTCGACATCCGACCGGGCCAGCGGCGGCTCGTCCAACAACGTCCGCAGGAAGATCACGCCGGCCTGCTCGCCATCCAGACGAAACGGCAAGGCGACCACCGATCGATACGGCACCAGCGTTCCGGCCGCCGCCCAATCGAGGCGGACGTCGTTGTACAACGCGCTCGCGTCCACGTCTTCGATCAACACGGGCTCGCCCGTTTCGAGCGCCGCACGAATTTCCGGATACCGCTCCAAGCGGATCTCGAGGTGCGCCAGGCCCGGCGCCTCGTACGCCGCCGCCACGACGCCCACCTGGTCGCCCGGCCGCGCGAGTACGAGCGAGCAGTGCGAGATGTCCAACGCGCGGGCCACTCGCCTGACGAGAATGTGGTACAGCTCCTCCGACGAGAAGTCCCCCGTGACCTCGTGCAGGATGTCGACGATCTTGCGGCGGTTCTCGGCTTCCGCGCGCACGCGGTCGAGCTCGACCTCCGTCGACCGCAGCGCCGAGCGTGCATGCAAGAGCTCTCGTCGCACGCGCAGCTGCATGCGGATGCGCGCCAGCAGCTCCCGCACGTGAAAGGGCTTGCTCACGAAATCGGTGGCGCCGAGGCTCAAGAGGCGCGCGGTGGCTTCGTCAGTGGGCAGCGCCGACACGACGAGCACGGGCATGTCGCGCCACCGCGGGTCCGCGTTGATGCGGTGCAGGAGCTCGTAGCCATCCACGCCGCGCATCATCACGTCGAACATCAACAGGTCGGGTTCGTGTTCGGCCAGGGCCTCGAGGACGCGCTCGCCGCCTAACGTGACAGTGACGTCGAACCCCTGCTCCTTGAGCAGCCACGAGATGGTGCGCGCGAGGACGTCGTCCTCGTCGGCGATGAGAATGCGCGCCCTATCCATCCGTCAGTAGCTCGCGGAGCCCCGACCACTCCAAGTTGCCCCCGCTCAGGATGGCCACCGTCACGCCGCGCGGCACGACCAGCCCCGCCTCGAGCGCCGCGATCGTGATCGCGCCGCTCGGCTCCGCCACGATCTTGAGCCGGTCGATGAGGTAGCGCACCGCGTCGCGCATCGCGCCGTCCTCCACCAGCACCACGTCATCGATATACGCCTGGTGGTGCGCGAACGGGATCGAGCCGATTTCCACCGCCAGCAGTCCATCCGCGAGACCCGACGTCTTCGCCAGACGCACCGGCGCACCGTGCTCCCGGGCGCGCGTGAGCTTGGGCGCGCCCTTGGGCTCGACGCCGATCACACGCGCGCGCGGCGCGAGCCCCTTGATCGCCGTCGCGACGCCCGCACTCAACCCGCCGCCGCCCACCGGCACCAGCACCGTCTCGACGTTAGGCAGATCTTCGGCGATCTCGAGGCCGGTGGTGCCCTGGCCCGCGATGATGATGTGGTTGTCGTACGGCGGCACGAGGGTGAGTCCCTCGGCGACCACCAGCTCCGCCGCGCGCGCCATCCGGTCCGCCGTCGTGGTGCCCGCGAGCACGATCCGCGCGCCTAACCGTTGGGCGCCGGCGCGCTTGGCGGCGGTGACCGTCGTCGGCATCACGACCGTGGCCGGCACCCCGAACAGCCGAGCCGCCAACGCGACCGCCTGCGCGTGATTCCCCGACGACGGCGCCACCACCCCGCGCGCACGCGCCTCCGCCGTCAGGCGCGACAGGAACGTGTACGCACCGCGGAACTTGAACGCCCCGCCGCGCTGCAGCATCTCGGGCTTCACGAACAGCTCGCCGGCGTCGAGGCCCATCGTCACGGCGAGCTCGTCGGCCGGCAGCAGCGGCGTGCGCACCGCCACACCGCGCAGCGCCGACGCGGCCGCGCGAATGTCGGCAAGACTAACGAGACGCGTGCTGGGAGACGGCGCGATCGACGTCATGCTTGCACTCTGCTATGGGACACCCGAGCCCGCCAGAGGCACGAAACGATCCGCGTGTGCGCTCCGCCGGTGCGCGGTCCTGCTACTGCTCTTCCTCCGGCGCGAGCGTCACCGGCTCCTCGCCTTCGTCGTCGCCGCCTTGCTCGTCATCTTCGATCACTACCCGCGCCACGTCGCACACCCGGTCGCCTTCGTCGAGATTGACGAGCTTCACGCCCTGCGTGTTGCGGCCGCTCACGCGAATACCCTTCACCGGCATGCGAATCACGACGCCGTGCTTCGTGATCAACATCAGCTCATCGTCGGGCAGCACTTCCTTGAGCGCCACGACGTCCCCCGTCTTGTCCGTGCGATTGAGTGTGATGATCCCCTTGCCGCCGCGCTTCTGCACCCGGTACTCGTCGATCGGCGAGCACTTGCCCATCCCCTTCTCGGTCACCACGAGCAGCGTCGCCTCACGCTTGATCACCACCATCCCCTTCACCACGTCGCCCTCTCGCAGCTCGACGCCCTTCACACCCGTGGTGTCACGCCCCATCTCGCGCACGTCCTGCTCGTGGAACCGGATCGACAATCCGTGCTGTGTCGCGAGCACGATGTCGTTGTTCCCGCTCGTCACCTGCACGTCGATGAGCTGATCGTCCGCCTCGACCTTGATCGCCTTGATGCCCGTCGCCCGCGGATTCGCGTACTGCGAGAGCGCCGTCTTCTTCACCGTGCCCTGGCGAGTCGCGAACAACAGATACTGCGACTCGCTGAACTCGCGCACCGGCACCATCGCCGAGATCGTCGTGTCGGCCGACACGTTGATCAGGTTGACGACCGCTTTGCCCTTCGCCGCACGGCCGGCCTGCGGAATCTCGTGCACCTTGAGCCAGTAGCAGCGGCCGTCGTCCGTGAAGAACAGGATGTAATCGTGCGTCGACGCGATGAAGAGATGCTCGATGAAGTCTTCATCCTTGAGCGCCTGCCCGTTGTTCCCGCGGCCGCCACGCCGCTGCTTCTTGTACGTCGACACCGACGTGCGCTTGATGTAGCCCGAGTGGGACACGGTCACCACCATGTCCTCCTCGGCGATCAAGTCTTCGATCGTGAACTCGCCTTCGTCGCTCGTGATTTCGGTGCGACGATCGTCGCCGAACTTGGTCGCGATCTGCTGCAGCTCGTCCTTGAGGATCTTCATACGCCGGTCGCGCGAGGCGAGAATCGCGCGGAGATCCTTGATCTGACCGCGCACCTCGGTGAGCTCCTCCTCGAGCTTTTCGCGCTCGAGGCCCGTGAGCTTGGCGAGCCGCATGTTGAGGATCGCGTCCGCCTGCTTCTCCGAGAGCTTGAACCGACGCTGCAGCTGGGCGCTCGCCTGCGGGGTGTCCTCGGCCTTCCGAATGAGCTTGATGACCTCGTCGATGTTGTCGACGGCGATCTTGAGCCCTTCCAGGATGTGCTCGCGCTCGAGCGCCTTGTCGAGATCGAACTGCGTCCGCCTAACGATGACCTCGTGGCGGTGTTTGACGTAGTGCTCGAGCAGCTCCTTGAGCGGCATCACCTTCGGCACCAGCTGTCCCGTGTGCGCGTCGGGCACCAGCGCCAGGTTGATCACGCCGAACGTCGCCTGCATCTGCGAGTGCTTGTACAGCTGGTTCAATACGACGCGCGGAATGGCATCGCGCTTGAGCTCGATCACGATGCGCATGCCGTCGCGATCCGATTCGTCGCGCAGGTCGGACAGCCCCTCCACCTTTTTCTCGCTGTGCAGCAGCGCGATCTGCTCGACCAACTTCGATTTGTTGACCTGGTACGGGATTTCCGTGACGACGATCTGCGACTTGTTCGACGACTCCTTCTCTTCGATCACCGCGCGCGCCCGCATCACGATCCGGCCGCGCCCCGTATCCTGATAGTCTTTGATGCCCTGGCGCCCGTAGATGTAGCCGCCCGTCGGGAAGTCCGGCCCCTTGATGAGCTTGCGCAGCTCGCCCGGCGTCGCGTCCGGATTCTCGATCAAGTGCACGACCGCGTTCACCACCTCGCGCAGGTTGTGCGGCGGGATGTTCGTCGCCATGCCGACCGCGATGCCCGACGACCCGTTCACCAGCAGATTCGGGAATCCCGCCGGGAGCACCTTCGGCTCCTGCAGCCGGTCGTCGAAGTTAGGCGAGAAGCCGACCGTGTTCTTGTCGATATCCGACAGGAGCTCGGTCGCGAGCGCCATGAGGCGGGCTTCCGTGTACCGGTACGCCGCGGCGCCGTCGCCGTCCACCGACCCGAAGTTTCCCTGCCCGTCCACGAGCGGGTATCGCAGCGAGAAGTCCTGCACCATACGCACGAGCGCGTCGTAGACGCTGATGTCCCCGTGGGGATGGTACTTGCCTAACACGTCGCCGACGACCGTCGCCGACTTCTTGTAGGGCCGTCCGGGCACGAGCCCGAGCTCGTTCATCGCATACAGCACGCGGCGGTGCACGGGCTTGAGTCCGTCGCGCACATCCGGCAGCGCGCGCGACACGATCACGCTCATCGAGTAGTTGATGAACGACTCTTTGATCTCTTCGTCGATGAGCCGGGAGACGATCCGTTCGCGATTGTTCGGGGCGGTCATGCGGGTACGGCAGCGGAGAAGGAACGCGGGAGTTTCATAGCACAGAAATCTAAACCGCGCCCAGCATCCAGACAACCATCTCTCAGCAATCTAAGCCGTTGTGGATGCTCGGCTTAGATGGCGACTGCCTACCCGCCGCGCGCGACCACGTCGCTGGCCCGCAAACCGCTTCAGCGCCTCACTCGATGGCAAGCTCTTCCAGCACGCTTTCGCCGGCACCTAGTCGAGTCGCTCCTTTGCCTCGTCAACCGACGGGATGTACCCGGCAGGAATCCACCAGAGCGCGACATGGTCCTCCTCCATCTTCTCGAACCACAGTCGGCGATCCCAAGGCCTTCGCGATGTTCACCTGCGCCAGATGATAGTACGCGCTGCTCATTGCGTCCTCCGCGCCTGGGCGCCGTCGCCATCGACGACCTCGCGCACCGCCGCCACGTCACGTCCGCCTAACCCAGCGGCCACCGCGCGGGCGAATTGCTCGCGAACGGTCGCCGTCGCTGGAAGGGCCAGGCCGCGGTCCTGCGCGCTGGCGAGGAGCAGATCCAGGTCCTTGAGCATGAGCCGAGTGCTGAACTGCGGGTCGTACCGCCGCTCGAACAGCAACGGGGACTTGTAGCCGACGAACGGAGACGCGAGCACGGAGCTCAGGAGCGTCTCCCGAAACAACTCGAGCGGAAGACCCGACCGGTGCGCGGCCGCGATCGATTCCGCCAACAACTCGATCGTCCCGCCCACGAGCAGATTCATCACCAACTTGAGCGTGCTCGCCTGCCCGATCTCGCCGGCGCGGATGATCTGCTTGGTCATCACGAGCAACAAGCCCGACACGTCCGCGACGGCGGTCGTGTCGCCACTCACGATCGCCACCAGCGTGCCCGATGTCGCCTGGCCGATGCTGCCCATCACCGGCGACTCGATGTAGCGCACACCGGCCGTTCCGCACTGCTCGGCGAATCGGCGGGAGTCTGCCGGCCCAACGGTCGACATGTTGACCACGGTGCTCCCCTCCCGCGCACCGGCCAACACCCCGCGGTCGCCGCCTAACACAGCCTCCACCGCCGCCGGATCGGACACCATGAGGACGATCATGCGCGACCCGGCGGCCGCATCGCGCGGGCTGTCCGACACGCGGGCGCCGCGCTTGATCAGATCATCCGCGCGACCCGCCGTGCGGTTCCACGCCGTGACCAGATATCCGCCGTCCACGAGTCGGCTGGCCATGGGCTTTCCCATGGCGCCCAACCCGAGAAACGCGACCGGCGCCCCTGTGTCCATGCCACCAACATACCATTTGGCAAGCGCGCAGCCAGAGAGAGCCGCCGTTAGGTACGGGTCCCGCGCCGGACGTCGAAGATCGCGCTCCGCCGACACCGCGGGCAGATGAGCCACTCGCGCCGGCGCGCATAGCCCAGTCCGAATGACCCGCCGCCGATCGGGCGCGTCGTCATCGGCACGTGACACCGCGGACAGACGGGCATCTCGCCGCGCACGAAGGCGTCGCGGATGCCGGCCTGTTCCGTGGCGTCGTACTGCGCACGATCAGCCATCGTCCACCGGGAATGGTGGTCGCGTCCCCCCGCCGGCGCGACCCGACGCATCCGGCGTCGAATGCAATGGACCCGACGTGGCCTCGATCTCGCCCCGCGGCCCAGGATCTCGCTCGATCGCCGAGCGGAACCGCGACAACTCGAAGCGGATGTGCATCGCGACCACGGCTCGCCCAACGGTGCCCCACGCGAACGCAGCCAGCGGCGATCCACTGTGCACCTCGTACGAGCGGCGCACCAGCGTCTCCGCTCCGTCGGCCACGAAGCTCCACCGCTCGTCGCCGCTCCACGGTCCATCGTACGACAGGGCCACCTCGCGGTCGCTCGTCGCTTCGATCACGTATTCGAACCGCAGGCCGCCGAAGAGCTCGAGCGCGAAGTGGTCACCGGCGCCCAACACGGGACTCGATGTGCGCGGCACGAGATTGACGTCGGGAGCCATCCAGTCGAGCGCACGCGCCACCGTGAGGAGCGCGCGCTGAGCCTGCGCCGGCGAGGCCGGCACGACGATCAGCTCTTCGACCCGCGTCATATCGTGGCCAGCATGGCGCGGAAGTCATCCGGAATCGCCATCGTGCGACGCTCCGCGTAATCGTACATCACCTGCACCGTGCGACCCTCCGCGACGACGCGATCGTCGTCTCGCGCGCGAATCACGTACGACCACACCCACGCCTTGGTGCGCACGTCGCTCGTCACGATCTCGATGTCGAGCGGCTGGCCGATCATCGCCTCGCTCACGTAGCGCACCGTCGCTTCCGCCACGATGAAGGGAAAGTCCGCATCGCCGTGCATGCGATCTACCCAGGCACGGTGCCGCGCCATCTCGAAGTACGTCAGGTACACCGCGTTGTTGACGTGTCCCTTCGAATCGTAGTCGGCGTAGCGGGTCTCGAGGGGAAAGCGCATGTCACGCGCCCTCGCCGACCCGCAGCACGATCTTGCCGAAATGCTCCGGTGACGCCAGCCGCTCGTACGCCGCTCGGCCGTCGGTCACCGGGAATACCGAATCGATCACGGGCGCGAGGTGTCCGCGCTCGAACGCGCGCAGCATGGCGTCGAATTCGTGGTCGTTCCCCATCGTCGATCCGAGGATCGACCACTGGTTCCAGAACAAGCGGCGCACGTCGGTTTCGACCATCGGACCGCTCGTGGCGCCGCACGTCACCAGGCGGCCGCGCTTGCCTAACGCCAGCAGCGACTGGGCCCACGTCGCCTGGCCGACCGTGTCCACCACCACGTCGGCGCCGCGTTTGCCCGTTCGCGCGCGCACCTCGCGCGCCACGTCCTGCGTGCGATGGTTGAACGCCGCGTCCGCGCCTAACCCAAGCGCGTGCTCGAGCTTCGCATCGCTGCCCGACGTCACCCACACGCGAGCCCCGTGCAGCTTCGCAACCTGCAGGGCCGCCAGCGCGACGCCGCCGCCGATGCCCCAGATCAATACCAGGTCGCCCTCCCGCACCGCCGCCCGCGTCACGATCATCCGCCACGCCGTCAGCATGGCCAATGGAAGCGCAGCCGCCACGTCCCAACGCACCGTTGACGCCATGCGCCGTACGTTGGGCGCGGGCACGACGAGGTATTCGGCGCACGTCCCCGGCATGTGCTCGCCGAGGATCTTGTACCTGACGCACAACGACTGCTCGCCTGCGCGGCAGTACTCGCACGTCCGATCGCTAATGCCGGGCTGAATGAGCACGCGGTCGCCGACGGCGACGTCCTGCACATCCGGCCCGACCGCGTCCACGATGCCGGCCCCGTCGGACCCCACCACCCAATTCGTCGTGATCGTGATACCCGGCAAGCCTTCCAGCACGAACAGGTCCAGCCGATTGAGCGCCGCCGCCTGCACGCGCACGCGAACATCCGTGCTCGCACGCAATTCCGGAACAGGAATGTCGCGTAGCTCGAGACGGTCGAGTCCTCCATGCGCCGAGATGGTGAGTGCTCGCACGATGATGTCGTCGGGTTATATTTGGAGTCTGAATGCTACCGAGCGCTCGTGCGCGGAGCAACGCGCACTCCAACACCGTTCTACCACACGTGTCAACGCGATGATTTCGATCAAAGTGCCGCCGCTCGGCGAGTCGATCGTCGAAGCGACGGTCGCACGCTGGGTGAAGCGCGAGGGCGACACGGTTGCGCAAGGCGATACGATCGTCGAGCTGGAAACCGACAAGATCACCGTCGAAGTACCGGCACTGAAAGCCGGCACGCTCGTGAAGCGCCTCCATCAGGAAGGCGACGTCGTGAAGGTGGACGACGAGCTCGGCCAAATCGACGAGACCGCCACTGCACCCACTCTGCGAGCGGCAGCGACGGCTGCGGCCGCGGGTGCATCGACGCCTGCACCGGCAAGCACACAGGCATCAGCGCCGCCATCGGCACCGAGTGCGGGTCGCGCATCGCCCGCTGCACGGCGCGTGGCCGAAGATTCGGGCATCGACCTCGCGTCCGTTCCCGGCACCGGCCGCGGCGGCATGGTGACCAAGACCGATGTGATCGAAGCGCATGGCGATGGTGCGTCTGCCCAACGGAGCGCCGCTCCAGCGGCTCCGACCGCTCCCGCGGCGCCGTCGCCGACTCCCGCGCCTCGCCCAACGCCGGCACCCGGCGCGCAAGGCCGCGAGACGCGCGAGCGCATGACCACGCGGCGCAAGCGCATCGCCGAGAATCTCGTGCAGGCGCAGCATGCAACCGCCCACCTCACGACGTTCAACGAAGTCGACATGTCCGCGGTGATGGGCGTGCGCGAGCGGCTCAGGGAACGCGTCGAGAAACAGCACGGCGTCAAACTCACGTTCATGCCCTTCTTCGCGCGCGCGGCGACGATGGCGCTGAATGCGTATCCGGTCGTGAACGCGCAGATCGACGGCGACAACATCATCTACAAGCACTACGTGAACCTCGGCATAGCCGTCGCGTCGGATCAGGGACTTGTCGTTCCGGTCATCAAGGACGCGGATCGCTTGGGGATGATCGAGTTCAGCCGTCAGCTGTCCGCTGTGGCCGCCCGTGCGCGCGACGGCAAGCTCACGATGGATGATCTCACGGGCGGCACGTTCACGATCACCAACGGCGGTGTATTCGGCTCGCTCGTGTCGACGCCGATCCTGAACTATCCGCAGGCGGGCATACTCGGCCTGCACAAGACCCAGGATCGCCCCGTCGCGATTGACGGCCAGGTGGTGATCCGTCCGATGATGTACATCGCGCTGTCGTACGACCATCGCTTGGTCGACGGCCAACAGGCCGTACTCTTTCTCGTGCGCGTGAAGGAGTTGATGGAGGATCCAGCGGCCATGCTCGTCGATTGATCGCGCACCAGGCGCGTGGGAATATCGCCCACGCGCTCCCCGTTCATTGGTTAGGCAATGGCTGATACGCTCTCTCCCGACGTCGTCATCATCGGCGGCGGCCCCGGCGGCTATGTGGCGGCGATTCGCGCCGCGCAGCTCGGTCTCTCCACCGTTTGCGTGGAGATGGACGCGACCCTGGGCGGAACCTGCGTGAACGTCGGATGCATTCCGTCGAAGGCGCTGCTGCAATCGTCGGAACACTTCGAGTTCACGCGCACGCATCTCGCCGACCACGGCGTCACAGTCGGTGATGTGGCACTCGACCTCGCGACGATGCAGGCGCGGAAGGTTCGCGTCGTGTCGACGAACACGCGGGGCATCGAGTACTTGTTCCGGAAGAACAAGGTCACGTGGGCCAAGGGTCGCGGCACACTCAAGCCCGGCAACGTCGTCGAGGTGCGCGCCGCCGACGGATCGAACACCACATACCGCGCCCGCGATGTGGTGATCGCGACCGGCAGCGTTCCCATCGCCTTGCCGTTTCTCCCATTCGACGAAGACCGCGTGTTGTCCAACGTCGGCGCGCTGGCCCTGCCCACGGTCCCCGACCATCTGGTCGTGATCGGCGGCGGCGTGATTGGCCTCGAGCTGGGGTCGGTGTGGCGCCGGTTAGGCGCGAAGGTCACGGTGGTCGAGCTCCTGCCGACGATTCTCGCCGGCAACGACGCCGACATCGTGAAGGAAGCGGACAAGGTGTTCCGCGCCCAGGGTCTCGCCATTCGGGCCGGCACGAAAGTCACCGGCGCCACGCGCGACGGCAATCAGATTCGCCTGGACGTGGAGTCCAACGGCTCCACGGAGACGCTCACCGCAGACCGAGTGCTGGTCGCCGTTGGGCGCAAGCCATCGCTCCCCGGGATCGACGCCGCCGTGCTCGGCCTCGCCACTGGGAAGCGCGGCGAGATCATCGTGGACGCGCAGATGCGGACGAACGTCCCGCACGTCTACGCGATCGGCGATGTGGTTGGAGGACTGCTCCTGGCGCACAAAGCGGAAGAGGAAGGCGTGGTGGCGGTCGAGACCATTGCCGGACGGCGGACGCACATGAACTATCGGCCCATCCCGTCCATCGTGTACACGTGGCCCGAGATCGCCGCCATCGGCCTAACGGAACAGCAGGTGCAGGAGAGCGGGCGCGAGTATCGCGTGGGCCGATTCCCGTTCTCCGCCAACGCCCGCGCGCGCACGGCCGGCGAGACGACCGGCTTCGTCAAGCTCATCGCCGACGCGAAAACCGACCTGTTGCTCGGCGCGCACCTGATCGGACCAACGGTGTCGGAGCTGGCGGCCGAGCTCGCGCTGGCGTTCGCGTACGACGCGTCGAGCGAAGACGTGGCCACGACCATCCACGCGCACCCGACGCTGAGCGAGGCCACCAAGGAAGCAGCGTTAGGCGTCTCCGGCCACGCCATGCACATTTAGGCACGGGCACGCGAACAAAAAAAGAGGCGCACGCTCGAACGCGTGCGCCTCTTCGTCCTGCGAACCGGCTCTCAGCGGCCTTTCGTCAGCGCGGCACCGATCGCCATGCCGACGGCTACGGCACCTGCTGTCGCCGCCATCGCTACCATGGGACTCACGGTCACCTGCTTCTTGTACCACGGCAGGGCCGAGGGCGCATCTTCCGGCAGCGCCTCCATGATCTGGCTGAACACGTGCACCGGCGTCTTCATCTCTCGGCGCACTTCGACTTCCTTCTCTATGCGCAACCAGAACTCGACGTCACGCGCGTTGGCCGTGGCGCGGGCCTCGCTCTCCGGCACCTCGCCGTCGAGCCATGCATTCAGGGTCGCAGTCCGGGTGTCACCGGTTAACGGGACCTCGCGATCGGACAGCGGACGCGCCGCAGAAGTCTCACGCGACTTGGGCGTGTCTTCGCTCCGGCGCTCTCGGGGATCAAGGTTATCAAGCATCAGGCGTATTTTTCCTCTAAAAGGACCTGGAGCGCCTCGCGTGCCCTGTGCACGCGCATCTTCAGTGCCCCGACAGTAGTTCCTAACAGATCCGCCATCTCTTCGTACGACCGGCCTTCGACATGCTTCATGACGAATGCCTCTCGAAGCGACGGCGCCAGCTGGGCCAGCGCGCGATCCAGATCCGACCGCAGCTCGGTCCGGTCAAGCTCTTCTTCCGGCGTCGCAAATGCGGAGGGCTGATCATCCTCCTCATAACTCAAGTGCGTGCGGCGAATGTTCTTGAGCCAGTCCTTGCACCCGTTCGCCACGATCCGGAAAATCCAGGCATCGAAACGCCCATGCACCTCGGCCAGATGCTGGTACGCTTTTATGAATGACGCTTGAAGGATGTCTTCAGCGACATCCGGACTTCCCGTCATCCCGAGTGCGTGGCGGTACAACGGATCGCTGTAGCGTCTGATCAGCATTCCGAACGCATTGCGATCACCTGCCAGCACTCTTCCGATCACTTCATGATCCGCTTCCGGCGAATCCGCGGCGCGTGGCGCTACCATCACTGAGGTCGTTTTCACGCCGCTAGTGTAACGCTTCATGCGCCCTGTGGACAGTCCTGAGGAACTCGGGAGCGGTCGCACGAGGGTGGCCATGCTGGTGGGACGAGCAGAATGGCCGAACGTAACGTCCCGAAGGACTACCGAAGTTTTGCATGATAGAGAAGCTCGCGTAAGGCATCGACTCGGTAGCGTCGCTTCGCATGATCGCGGTCGGCGCGATACCGACGGTAGTCGCGAACGAATCGCCGGCTGCGCCCATCGACGGAAGCGTCGGACAGCACGCGCTGCAACGCCGTTTCACCGAGCAGACCCTCCGAGTTGTAGCTCACCAGCACATGTCGGGCCCCCGTGGCAGCGAGCACATCGCGCAGCGCCCGCTCGGCTCCTTTCGCCGAGCACCACGTGCTCCGCGTGCTCCCGCTCGCATCGCGCACTAGGCCGGTTTTGCCGCGAACGACCGGCGCGGTCTCGAACCATCCGCGCGCGATGATCTCGGGAATATGGTAGTACCCCGCGTACTGCCGGCTGTTGTAGGGCGGGTCAATGTAGAGAAGCTCGAGCGGTCCGAGCTGGGTCGCCACCTTCTGCGCATCGGCGAGGTGCGCAGTGGAGCCGCGTGCTCCGCGAAGCGGTGGTCGCGGATCGAGATCGAGCGCGCGCTTG
>DASYXE010000614.1:0-3109 GCA_035935375.1 Gemmatimonadaceae bacterium
GGCGGCGCCGCATTCTCGCGTCACACCGGCATCGAGCGGTTTTTCCGCGACGCGCATGCGGGCGCCGTCATGGCGCCGACCAACGATGTCCTGCGCGACTTCATCGGCAAGGCGTTGTTAGGCTTGCCATTGTTCTAGAGGCGCCGCGGGGCGACCGCTCTGCGCAACGCTGGAGAGGAGCCTGATGCGTCGCACGATCTGGCTGGGCGCGGTAGCATACGATCCCAAGGTTGTTCCCATCTGGGAAGGCATGCGCCGGTACTTTCGCGACGAGGCGCGGCTCGATGTCGAGATCGTCCTCTTTCAGACCTACGAAGCGCAGGTGCACGCGCTGCTCGCCCAACGCGGCGACGCCCGCCCGCAGATCGACATCGCGTGGAACACGAATTTGGCGTTCCTCCAGGCGCGCGAGTGGAGCGCGCGGGCATGCCGGCCGCTTGCAATGAGAAACACCGACCTCGGCTGGACCTCCCTGATCATCGCGCCAGCGGGCGGCGCGGTGGCAAAAGTAGCCGACCTGCGCGGGCGAACGCTCGCGTTAGGCAGCCGCGATAGCGGCCACGCCGCCATCCTGCCGGTCCACTTTCTCGCCCAGCAGGATCTCGAGGAGGGACGCGATTACCGAACCCTGCGCCTCAACACGGACCTCGGCAAGCACGGCGACACAGGGACGAGCGAGGTCGATGTGCTCCGAGCCGTGCTCGACGGGCGGGCCGATGCAGGTGCGGTAGGTAGTCCATTCTGGACCGCCGCTCAGGACCAGCGCATCGCCCCGGTGGGCGCGGTAGGGGTCGTGTGGACGTCCCCGCCCTATTCCCATTGCATGTTCACGGCTCGCCCCGACCTCGAGCCAGAGATGGAGCGACGGTTCGTCGACGCGCTCCTAAAAATGAGCATCGATAATCCGCTGCACAGGCCAACGCTGGAAGCCGAGGGGCTCGAGCGGTGGATTGCCGCCGACTTGGATGGATACGCAGCACTCGAGGAGGCGTGCCGCGCACAAGGCTTCTTCGGCCGCGCCGACGCTCAGACGGCCTAAGCGCAGTGGAACACGGCGGCGAGGCGATCGCCATGCGCACGTTCTCGGGCCAGCTGCTCGCGAACCGCGTCGAACGCCCCTGCCAGTGGAAAGATCTCGCGCGTGACGAGCAGGTCGTCGTCGTCAGCTCCGACTGGATGCCAATAGACGCCATCGACGGTAATCGTGATCTCCGGTATCAGGTCGGCGCGTGACAACGCGACGCCGGTCGCCGCGGCGCCTCTCAGCGCGATCCGCCGGATGACGCGATCCTCAGGAGCTATTTGCCGAGCATCGAGAAACGTCCTGAAACGCGTTTCGTCCTCGTCGGTTGCAACCGTTGCCGCGAGACGGACGCGAAATCCCATGGCGCGCGCCACATCGATGCCTTCGACAGCACGCCGCCAGGCCCCTGTGCCGCGATGCGCGTCGTGCAGAGCGGGATCGGGACTGTCGAGGCTGATCTGCAGCGTCACACGCGCTGGCGGAAGGCGGCGGAGCGCGGCGAGTCGCGACCCTCGAAACAGCATGGCGTTGGTGAGCAGCGTGACCGGCGCCGCTTCGGCCAGTGCGAGGACCATGTCGTCGATGTCCGCCACCAGAAACGGTTCGCCGCCGGTAACGAAGAGCTCGCGCACGCCGAGTGGCGGCGCCTCATTCGCGATACGGCGAATGCAATCGAGGCCGAGCTCGCGCCGCGGCGCGGTCGGTGACGAACGCACGCAGCAGTAGTCGCACCGGAGGTTGCAGTGAAAGTTGACGTAGAGCCACAAGCGTTCGCCGAGTGGGCGCGCGTCGCCGCTGTCGGCGACCGCGGCCCCATGACGAATCACCCAGCGCGTGCCGCCGTCAGCGGCAGATCGCGACACGATCGAGTGTCCCGTTAGGCTGGACCAGGCGTCGAGATCGGCATCGACGGCGGCGGCATTGCGGCCGGTGAGCGCAATGAGATCGCCGGGCGCCGTACGTCTGAGGGCGGAGAGCAGCTCCAGCAGCAAACCGGACCGAAACGTGCGATCGGCGACATCCAATTCGACGCGCGCAGTGAGTACGGTGTTGGCCATACGCAACGTGATGTATTGTTCGACAACCACGAACGTCAAGGCGACGGCGTGAAACCCTCCGATCACGACCGAGTCGTGGCGATCATGGCCAAGGCCCCGCGCGCCGGCCATGTCAAGACACGTCTTGGCTCGGTATGTCGTTCAGTCGGCGTCGTCCAATTGTATCGGGCGCTCATCGAAGATACGGTGGCTCTCGCTCGCACGGTCGACGCCAGCATCGCGGTTGTTTGTCCAGTCGGCGACGCCGAGGAGATCATGGCGTGGCTGCCCTCCGACGTGCGTGTGGCACCGCAGCGCGGACACGGACTCGCCGACGGCTTGGCCTCAGCCTTTGAGCTCTTCTGCCGCCCACCGCGCAGCGTGATCGCCCTCAATGGGGACAGCCCGCATCTTCCGCCTAACGTCCTCGAGGCGGCGTTCGCGGCGCTCGCCACGCACGATCTGGTATTTGGACCGTGTCACGATGGCGGCTTTTATCTGGTTGGCGCGACGCGCACGCATGCCGGGCTGTTCGATCCGCACGCGATGGGTACCAGCTCGGCGCTCGACGTTCTCACCGCGCGCGCGCGACGACTCGGCCTGACGTCAACGGTCACCGCTGAGCACTACGACGTGGATGTCCCCGCCGATCTGGCCCGTCTCGGCCGGGAGTTGCTGGCACGTCCGGAACGCGCGCCGAGGACGGCGGCGCTGCTCGCGAACTGGACCGTGCGCGAGCAGCATTGACATTTGGGTGATCGCTCGGGGCATTCACCGCGGCGTTGCGACAGGGCGGAGAGCGTGCCGCGTTCCAGACACGCGGGAGACGCAGCTCCTGCCCGCTCTGCACGTTACCGCTTGAGGATCCGAGTCATCCACGCATCGGCGTGGTAGTCTCGCACCGTAACAACCGCGCGACGGAGGTCGTTCGCGACAGAGACATCAAAAACCGGACGCGGTATCGTGCCCAACCGCTCCATGCGCCCGGGGCCATGGAGCCGGTAAATCGCCGCTGTTTGCTCGGTCTCGAAGACGTCAAAGACAATCG
>DASYXE010000615.1:0-3507 GCA_035935375.1 Gemmatimonadaceae bacterium
GGAGAGCTGCGGGTCGCTCACGCGGTCCATCATCACCAGGTCGCGCACGTTGAAGGGGTGGGGACCCTGCACGTTGCCTAACGACGTATTCACGGGCGTCTGGCCGAGCAGCACGGGCGCCGCGGCGAACACGAAGGTGAGCGCGGCCGTCAGCGTTTTCATTCGAGGGCTCCTGAGTGCGGTGCGAGCTGGAGGTGCGGCGCACGCCGGAGCTCCCGGCGGCCACCGACCTCCAAGTTACGTCGGCTCGACCGCGACGGCGAGCGGGTTCTACTCGTCGCGCAACGCGATGGCGGGGTTGACCCGCGCGGCGCGTACTGCGGGCGTCGCGCTCGCGCCCAACGACACGATCACCAGAATGGCGGGCGCCAACGCGAGTGCGACCGGGTCCGTGACGCGGGTGCCGAACAAGAACGGCGCCATGAATCCGCTCGCGAGCGCCGCCGTCGCGAGCCCAACGGCTGCGCCGCCGAGGACAAGTCGAGACGTCTCGCCCAACACGAGCGCCAGCACGGCGCGGTGCGTCGCGCCCATGGCCATCCGAACGCCGATCTCGTGCCTTCGTTGCTCGACGGCGAACGCAATGACTCCGTAGAGGCCGATCGCGGCCAGGCCGATGGCGCCGAGTGCGAAGCACAGCGCCACGCGCGCAAGAAGTCGGCGCTTGGATGCGGACTCGGCGAGCACCTGGTTCATGGTGAGGATGTCGTCGACCGGCACGCCGGGGTCGACCGCGTGAACGGCGCCGCGGATCATCGCTGCGGCCGGCACCGATCTGTCGATCGAACGCACGGCGAGCGTGAGGTCGCCGCCGGAATTGTCCGCGTGGGGCACGTAGAACTGCATCGTGCGCACACTGTCCAGCCCATACTGGTAGACGTCGCCGACGACGCCGACGATGGTTCGCTCGGCATTGCCGGCCCCGGTCCACATCCGTTGTCCTAACGGGCTGCGGCCGGGGAACAGGGTCGTGGCCATCGTCTCGTTGATCAGGGCGACGAGCGGGTGTCGGTCATCGTCGTCGGCCGTGAAGAGGCGGCCCGCGCGCAGCGGGATGCGCATCGCGGCGAAATAGCCCGGGGTGACGCGGTACACGTCGGGCGTCGGCTCTCCGTTAGGCGCATACGTGCGCCCGTCCGGGCGCACCGTGGTTTGATCGAAATTCGGCGACTCCGGCAGAATGCTCACCGCGCCGGCGGCGGCGACGCCGCGCCGGGCGCCGATGCGCGCCAGCACCTGTTGGAAGAAGGCCACCTGCTTGGGCCCTCGCGGGTACGTCGCATCGGGCAGCGACACGCGTGCGGTCGTGACATGCGATGGATCGAATCCGGCATCGACCTCGCGCACGCGACCGTAACTGCGCGCGAGCAGAACCGCGCCCAGCAGCACCACCATCGCCACGGCCAACTGCGCGGCCACGATCGCCCGGCCGAGTCGCGATCGGACGACCGTTGTGCCGCGACCGCCATCGCGCAGCGTGGTGATCAGCCAGGCGCCGTCGCCGCGAGACGTCGCGGCTGCTGCCAGTCCGAACACGACGGTCGCGACGAGCGAGACGGAGAGCGCGAACACGACGACGCGCCAGTCGACAACAAATCCGCGCGGATCGGGCAGCGCGTCTCCGGCCAGCGTCGTGAGGCCGCCGGTCGCCGCGATGCTGAGCCCCAGTCCCAGCGACATCGCCGCCGCGCCGAGCAGCAGGCATTCGGTGGCGATCTGTCGCGTTAGGCGGGCACGGCTGGCGCCCATGGCAATGCGGATCGAGAGCTCGCGGCGCCGCACCGTGGCACGGGCGAGCAGGAGACTCGCGACGTTCGCGCACGCGATGAGGAGCACGAGCAGTGCGCCGATCTGCGCCAGCACGAGCAACGAGCGGAGCGGCCTGGTGAGCGAATCCGCGAGCGGCACCACGCTCGCACCCAGCGCGCGGTTCGTCCCTGGGTGCTCCTCGGCGAGTCGCGCGTTCTCGACGTCGAGCTCGGCTTGCGCCTGGCGCAGGCTCGCGCCTGGCGTTAGGCGCGCAACGACCTTGAGGAACGACCAGCGCCGCTGCGTGTCATCGTAGCGCGATGCCAGCGGCCGATACAGATCGGGCCGGCAGGCCAGGCTGGTTGGAAGCGGCGAGAAGCTCCGGGGCAGCACGCCGATGACCGTGACGGGCGCGTTGTCGAGCAGCACCCGCGACCCGACAACCGACGCATCGCCGGCGAACCGATGCTGCCAGATGCCCCACGTCAACACCACGACGTTCGGGCTCGTGTCGGCAGGTCCCGCGAAGTCGGCCGAATCAAAGAGACGGCCGACGAACGGACGCACGGCGAGCACACGGAAGAAGTCCGCCGACACATCCATCATCGAGGCACGCGCGGGCTCGCCGCGCACGGCGACGATCGGTCGCGGGGTGCAGCTGAAGGCAGCCAGTGATGCGAACGCGTGCGTGTCCCGGCGCCAGTCCATTGCGTTGGTGAACGACACCGGGTCGTGCTCGGATGAGCCGCGCACCGTGCCCCAGACGAGGGCGAGGCGGTCCGCGCCGGTGTACGGCAGCGTGCGAAGCAGAACGCCGTCGATCGCCGTGAACGCCGACGTTGCGAGCGCGATCGCAATGCCGACGGTCAGGATGGCGACGGCCGTTAGGCCAGGGGCGCGGCGCGCCATGCGCAACGCGAACCGGCCATCCTGTGCGATGGCCGCGCCGAGCGCGCTGCGGAACTGGTCGCGTGCCTCGTCCTTGAAGTGCTCGGCGGCGCCGAAATCGAGCCGTGCGGCGCGGCGCGCTTCGTCCGGCGACATGCCGCGCCGAACGTATGCCTGGGTGGCGAGCTCGATGTGGGTCTCGATCTCCTCCCGCAGGCGTGCTTCGCGATCGTCGCGTCTCACGGATCGGCCCTCCGTGCACGGTGTCTCGGGGCGACAGCCCGCTCCTTTCGACGGTCGAAATAAGTACCGGCTTTTCTTTCGACTGTCAAGGGTGGTCGCCGGGCGTGTGCTCCGCCTGGCCGGGCACGCACGACGTTCAGGCGCCCTGATTCGAGGCCTGGCGTCGCTTTGACGCTGACTCCAAACTCCACCAATGAGCCAGCCACACGATGCTCGGCCCCGGGGACAAGTGCCTAACGCAGAGGCGGTTCGGCCCGCGGAGCGGCG
This sequence comes from Gemmatimonadaceae bacterium, assembly GCA_035935375.1. GTDB lineage: Bacteria > Gemmatimonadota > Gemmatimonadetes > Gemmatimonadales > Gemmatimonadaceae > JADGGM01. The sequence continues at coordinate 3,148 of DASYXE010000615.1, forward strand.
GGTGGCCGCGCTCTACGACATCCACGGAAACCTCCCCGCGCTCGACGCGGCGATGACCGCCGCCGAGGCCGCTCACGTGGACTGCTTCGTGATCGGCGGCGACATCGCGTTGGGCCCCATGCCGCGCGAAGTGCTCGACCGCCTCTCGGGGCTCGGATCGCGCGCGCACTACGTGCGGGGCAACTGCGATCGCGTCATGGTCGATGCGTTCGATGGCCGACCGATCACATCGGTTCCAGCGGCCGTTCGCGACACTGTTGTGTGGGCTGCCGCGCAGCTCGATCGGCAGCAGCGTGATTTTCTCGCTGCGCTCCCGACGACCATCACCATCGACGTCGACGCACTCGGCGCCGTCCTCTT
>DASYXE010000616.1:0-9361 GCA_035935375.1 Gemmatimonadaceae bacterium
GACCAGCACGAGCATGTCCGTCGCCTGCGGCCGCGCCGCCGCGACTGCCGGGAGCAGCAGGAACAGCGTGATCACCGTCGTCAACGACATTTCGGCCACGCGTTGGAAATGGCGCACCGGCGCCGCGATCTGCTGTGCGGATGCGCCGCCGGCCCGCTGCAGCGTCCCCACCAGCGCGTCGGCACTCGGCCATCTCTCGTTAGGCGACTTGGCCAGACACCGGTCGATCGCCGAGGCGAGGCCGGGCGGCGTGCCGGGCCGCGCGACCGCCACCGGCGGCGCCGGCTGCGTCACCTGCATCGCGAGGACCGCCTGCACCGACGGCGCATCGAACGGCGCGCGCCCGATGAGCGCGAAGTAGCCGACGAGACCGAGCGAGTACAGGTCGCTGCGCGCGTCCGCCGACTCGCCCGCCGCCTGCTCGGGGCTCATGAATTGCGGCGTGCCGAGCGTCTCGCCTAACGAAGTGACGGTCGAATTGGCCACTTTGCTGATGCCGAAATCGACCAGCAGCGCGCGTCCGGTCGCGCGCTCGATGAGGATGTTGTCCGGCTTCACATCGCGGTGCACGATGCCGCGGCTGTGCGCGTACGACAGCGCCCACGCCGCTTCCTGCAGCACGCGCGCGACCTCTGCCGGCGGCAACGGGCCCGCGCGACGCACCCGTTCGGTGAGCGATTCGCCATCGATGAACCCCATCGCGTAGAAAATCACGCCGGGATGTTCTTCGACGGCGTAGATCGGCACGACGTTGGGGTGCGACATGTTGGCCACGAGCTGCGTCTCGCGCAGGAACCGCTCGCGCAGCACCGGCTGGGCCATCAACATGCCGGGCAGAACCTTGAGCGCGACCTGCCGATCCAGCGATTTCTCGCGCGCGAGATACACGACGCCCATCCCGCCGCGGCCGAGCTCGCGTTCGACGACATACCGCCCGCCGAGCGCGGCGCGCAGCGCCGTGATCTCGTCGTTGTCGGACACACCCAGGGGGAAGGTCATCACGCGCGGCGTCAGTGGCGGACCTAACTTCGGCTGCCCGACAGCCAGCGGCAAGAGCGAACGGGCTACTGGATGAGCGTGAGCGCCGCCTGCCGGATCGCCTCGAACGCCGTCGGCTTCCCATCGGGACTCGCGTCATCGGTGGTGTTGAACGCGGCGACGATCGCGGCCTTCGTCGCGGGATTGAAGTACATGAACCGCGAGAAATCCGGCCTGGCTGCCCGTGTGGCCAATGAGCGTCGAATGGCCCCGCGGCAGCACGAAGAACGACATGCCCATCCATTCGGGATGCGCCGCGCTATCGGGCGTGGTCAAATAGAGCGGGTGCCACATCTCGGCCAGCGATGCGCGCGACAGGACGATGCCGTAGCGTCGCTCGAGAGCCGTGTCGCCATGCGACGCGTCGGTGAGAAACGCGAGGTACGTCGCGAGATCGGTCAGCGGCGCGTTCCATCCGCCGTTGGGAATGGTGATGCCGGGATCGAAGTCGCGCCCGTTGTCCTGCACGTGCACGCGTCCGGTCGCGGAATCGCGCATGACGGTGTAGTTCGCCGAGCGATCGTCGGCCAGATAGTACGGCGTCGTGTTGAAGTAGCTGCGCGTCAAGCCTAACGGAGACAGGATGTTCTTCTGGACGTAGGTCTCCCAGGGATCGTCGGTGAGCTCCGTGATGATCCGCCCCAGATAAATGAAGCCGGGGTTGGAATAACTGTACTTCGAGCCCGGCTTGAAGTAGACCTCCTGGTACGGCATCATCGCCACCAGCTGCGACCACGTCGTCGGCTCGAATGGCTCCCACGGCAGTCCCTGTTTGTATGGCCACGTGGGATTCTGGAAACCAGCCGAGTGTGACATCAGCATCTTGATGGTGATGCTGTCCATCGAGCCGAACGGGTCGTGCACCTGGCGAAGCTCGGGGATGTAGCTCGTCACCCGATCATCCAATGTCAGTTTCCCTCGATCGCGAAGCTGCATGATCGAGATGGCCGTGAGCTGTTTCGTGATCGATCCGTAGTGGAAGATCGTGTTTTCGGTCACGCGCTGACCGCGCGCTCGATCCGCCCAGCCGTACTCGTGGTGCGCCACCACGCGACCGTCGCGCACGAGCAGCACAGCGGCTCCGATGATACTGTCGCTGTGCGTCGCGCTGTCGAAGAGCGCCGCGAACGGGCGCCACGCGGCCGGTTCGGCGGCAGATTGGGGCTTACGTTGTGCGCGCGCGGACTGCGGCGCGGCAACCATCAGCGCGGCCAGGGCCGCAACGGCCGCGCAACGGGCACTCGACCGCGATTGCGGGATCGCCGTGCGTCGCGCGAAAAAGGGCGTGGTCATCACGCCCCTGTAATAGCATCGGTGTCAAGATGCCGCGAGCGCCGGCGACGCGCCGCCGGCGGGCGGTGCACCGACTTGCAGCTCGAACCGGCGCATCATCGCATCGAAACCACGCGCGATGGCCGGATCGAACTCCGAGCCCGCGCGCTCCCCGATATACGCGAGCGCCCGGTCGATCTCCCAGGCTGCACGGTACGGGCGGTCCGTGCACAGCGCGTCGAAGACGTCGCACACGTGCACGAGGCGACTGGCGAAGTGGCACTCGCGGCGATAGCGCATCACCGGGTAGCCGCCGCCGTCGATCATGATGTGATGCTCGTACGCCACCGCGGACGCCACGCCCAACTGCTCGTCGCTCTCGAGGATGATCCGTGCGCCGTCCGCCGGATGCCGGTCGAGGACCGCGCGCTCTTCGGCATTCAGCTTGCCGGGCTTGATGAGAATGTCGCGGGGTACGCGCACCTTGCCGATGTCGTGCAGCAAGCCCGCGGTTCCGAACGCCCGCACGTCGCGCGCGCCGACGCCTAACGTTTCGGCCAACGCCATCGCCAACACACTAACGTTGATCGAATGCGTGGTCGTGTACTGGTCGAACTCCTTGAGGCGCAGCAGCGGAATCACCACGCGATTACTGCCGTGCATGGCCACCGACAGCGACCGCACGACTGCCTCAGCCTCGAGCAGCGCCAATGTACCCGCGCCGCCCATCTCTTGATGGATCCAGCGCACGGCTTCGGCCTCTTCCTCCAGGGTATATGAGAGCGCGGTTGTCTCCACCGGCTTGTGCTCCGCAGCCCCTTCGCCCTGCAATCCGACGGCGCCGAATCGAATGTGCGTGCGCAGCTCGGGCCGCATCGACGTCGAGCGCGATGCCACGCCCGTCAACAATTCGCCCGCGTGCTCCAGGAATGCCGCGTACTCCTCGAGCGTGACACCCGATTCGATCTCGAGACGCTGCAAGCCGGCGTCGGCAAGGCGCCTTGTCCATTCCCAATCCTGCAGCTCGCGCATGGCGCGTTTGCCGTACACCACTTCATCCGACAGGAAGCTGAACTGCGGCCGCGGATTTTCGTCGAGCAGCGTCGTGAGGCGCTCGAAGGAGTGCTCCACCGCGCCTTGGCGCCGCGGATGCGATTCACCGTACAGGCTCATCGTCGCGAGCGTGCGGGTGAGCGAGAGGAGGAATTCGACCGGCGCACTCATGTCGCGCCGTTCCGCCGCGCAACCGCGTTGCGCACCGCCGGGTCGGGATGCCGGCTGGCGCGCGTGATCACCGACAGCGCACGCGGATCGGTTGACCATCGCGCGACGAGTCCGGCGAGTGCCGCGAGCAATCGTGGCGACCGCGGTGCGAGACGTCGTCCGCCGAACCAACCGCGGCCCGTCGTCACGCACGACAGCAGACACTCGAGGGCTGCCGGGTCGCGCGATGTGCCGAGCACTTTGATGGCGAGCAGGTCGAGGTCGGATTCCAGCTGCCGATCGGCGACGCGCCGCGCGATCCGCGGGATCGTGGCGGGCGGGCAGCTCTCGGCGGCCGCGCCTAACGCAAGCCGGACGACCTGGTCGTCGGTGTCGCCGAGCGCGGCGAGAATGGCCGGGCCGCGCTGGCCGGCCGGCGCCGTCCGCAGGAGCATGCGGACGGCCTCGCGCCGGACGCGCGCATCGGCATGCGCGGCGTACGGGGCCAGCGAGAACCCGTCCGGCCAGCTGCCTAGCCGATCGATCAGAATGAGCAGGTTGCGCTGGAAGTACCACGGCGCGTTGGGCAGGCGCGCCGCCGCGGCCGGCCCCAACGCCGGCCCGAGCTGCGCGAGCAGCCCGAGGACCTTGCGCTGGGTGGCGCGCGAGGACGACGCGCCCAGGACGTCGAGCAGCGGATCCGCCGCGCGTTCGCCTAACCGATGCACCACCCAGTCGAGCTGGTCCGCGTCCGGCGCCGGCGCGTCGAGCAGCCGGCGGAGGTGCTCCACCGTCGCCAACCGCTCGCCGATCGCCTTCGCCGTCTCGCTGTCCGCCTCGGCCTGCGACAGCACCGACACCAGCACGCCCATCTGCCCGCCCGTGATCATTGCGTCGACGGCATCGTTCGTCTCGCGGCCGATCACGCCGACCTCGATGCTCATCTGCACCAGGCGGAGCGGTTCGCACGCATTGCCGCTGTCCGCCGCGGCCACGGACACCGACGCGTCGGGCGCCATGCGGTCGAGCACGACCGCGTACTGGCCCGGCGTCGGATCGGGCAACACCCAATCCGACACCAGCTGCCGCATCTGCTCGCGCAGCGCGCTTTCGGCTTCCGCGCGAACGGTTGCATCCCCGCGCTCGGCGTGCACCGCCAACTTCGCGAACAGGCGCAGCAGCGATGTCGAGATCACGCGCTGCGACGCCTCCGCCGCCGAGCGCACCAGCGTCAGTGCCGCGTCGACGGCCAGGCCCTCGGACGCGTCCAGGAGAAAGCGCCGGCGCTGCGCCGCGTCGCCGCCTAACGCAACGAGCCGGCGCAATTGTTCGGGGTCGAGGGCTCCGATGAGCTGCGACACGCGCGTCCGCAGCACCGCGGCGTCCGCCCGATCTCCCGACGCAAGCTCCTGCGCGATCTTGAGCAGACTGCCGATGATCACCTGATCGTACGCCTGCTCACGCTCGTGCGAGTTGATCGCCCCCGCCACGAGGTCCGGATCCGTTGCCGGCGCCCCGGACGCGTCGGTCTGCAACGCCGCGCGCGCCAGGTCGAGCCATAACTGCGACGCACCAGGCGGCACCACGCCGTCGCCGCTCTCCCCGACGCCCTGTTCACGCTCGCCGAGCAGCTCGAGTTGATCGTAGCTGAGAGGGAACAACCGCACGTGCGGCCACGACTGAGCGGCAGGCGACGCCGCCGGCGCGGCGTGCGCCGCTTCGTCGCGCTCCGGATCGCGCGCGAGCATGCGCAGCACCTGATCCATTTCCTCATCGGCGACGCCCGCCAGGAACTTCACGGCTCCGGCATCGTGCGCGTGCAGCTGGCGCGCGAGCCCATGCAAGAGCGGATGGCGCGGATCGGTGGCCACGCCTTCGATGATGAGCTGGTCGCGCGCGACGCCTAACGACAGCGACTGGCGCTCGGCCAGCAGCGAGTCGAGCCGTCGCAGCACGCGCGTGCGCGACGTCTCGAGCGACGGATGACCGTCGGGATACATGGCGTGCTTGTGCAGCGCGATCGACAACTCGATCACGAAGTCCGACAGGTCGCGCGACAGGGTGGCGCTCGTCGCGCGCGTCGAATCGGCCGTCGCGCTCACCTGGGCGGCGCGAAAGGTGGACGCAATCCCATACTATAGGATTGGGACCGTCTAACCTGTGATGGCGTAACCGTGAAGGCGGACACGGCAGGACACTCCAGCAGTGTCCGCCCTTACCTAACGGCCGGTGTCGCGCCTGATCTGCGCCATGAAGGCCTTGAGGTACCCTTGCCACACCGCGGCCAGCGTGTGCGTGCCGTGCCCGCGCGTCTGGTCGCTGATCGGGATGAGCACGTACCTGCCGTGCCGCACCTTCGGCATCAGCGCCTCCATCACACCCATGTGCGGGGGATTCACCTGGTCATCCTCGGAGTTGATGGCGAGGAGCGGCGCGGTGATGCGATCGAGGTGTTGGCTCGGGTCGTAGGTGCGCGATGCGTCGAACGCGTACAGATAGTCGTTCGCGTCCTCGTTTGCGAACATCCGCGTCTCCCACTGCTCGATGTAGTCGTCCGCCGCCGCCGTCGTCGGCGCTTGCTTCTGCAGCTGGCGCGGACTGCTGGTCATCATGAACATGAGCTGCAGCGCCGCGCGCAGGCCAGGCGGCTCCGCGGTGTAGTCGCCGCCGTGATAGGCGGGGTCCTGCGTGATGTCGTCCATCATCATGCGCCGCATCATCCGGTTCCGGCCGGACATCGGGCCGGGCAGGCTCGCCAGCGGCACGAGTCCGTCCATGAAATCGGGATACATCTCGCCCCACACCCACGTGTGCATCCCGCCCATCGACGTGCCCATCACCAGCAACAGGTGGTTGACCGCGAGCCCGTCCGTTAGGAGTGCGTGTTGGGCCTTCACCATGTCGTCGTAGTCGTAGTGCGGAAAGTGCGCGTGCATTCCGTCGCTCGGCTTGCTCGATTGCCCGTGGCCGATCCCGTCCGGCAAGATGATGAAATAGCGCGTGGTGTCGAGCAGCCGGCCCGGTCCGTACAACACGCCGGCAAACACCGGCGACAGGAACTGCCGCCCCGAGCCCGTGGTGTCGTGCAGAATCAGCACGGCGTTGGTCACCAGGCCCTTCGCGTCTCGGTGTGGCGCACCGAGCGTCATGTAATGGATGCGGAGAGCGGGCAGCGACTCCCCGTCCGCAAAATGGAAATCCGTGATCGTGTAATCGCCCTCGTGCTGCGCGGACGCGGCGGTTGCCGTTAGGCATACGGCGGCGAACGCGAGGGCGAGAGCAGAAACGGTGAGTGACCAACGCATGGTGTGGTTGGGCGAATGGCTATCGTTGTGGTGGGCGCCGCGGCGGCCGCGATTCCGGCACCACCGTGGCCAGCGAGCGCGCGCCGTGCGCGCCCACGCTCCGCACCCCGGCCCACAGGTCGTCGAGTTGGGCATCCACGACGGCCGTCGTGTCCGCGGCCTTCACCACGCGCTGCCACGCGGGTGACGTGGTTGACCGGAGCAAGATCTCGTACGCGGCCGCGCCCGGCACGGCACCCCAGGTGAGGCGCCACTCCTGCCCGTACGGCCGGACGCGCTCGATCCGCACGCTGTCGGGCGCCGCCGGTGCCGCACCCACCGCGCCCAGCACGAGCGCATTCACGCGCGCGATGTTGGCCGCGTAACCGAAGTTGACGTGCGCGAACACGTCGTTGGGCGAGTGCTGCCGGTCGAGCGCCTCCATCCGCTCCGTCGTGCGGATGCCGGGATCGCCTAACGCAACGAAGGGCTCGTGGTCGGTGCCGCGGCCGATGCGGTCGATCCGGTACACCTCGAGGATCGCGATCCCCGGATGGTACAGCGCATCCAACGCACGGGCGTAGCGCGCGAGCTCGCGCCCCGAACTGTTGTCCGGATCGCCGCTGTAGATGCGCATGCTCGACGAATCCGTGCGGCCGTTGCTGGCGGTCACGTTGCCGTCGATGTCGTCGGACATGTCACCCGACACGTGGTAGCCCGCGTCGTGCAGCCGCCGAGCCAGATGCGTCGACCCCAGGAGCCCCTGCTCTTCGCCCGCCACCGCGGCGAACAGGATCGTCGCGTCGAGTCCCTTCGGAAACCGGCGCGAGAACACGCGCGCCAGCTCGATCACGTCGGCGGTGCCCGACGCATCGTCGTCCGCGCCCGGCGCGTCGTTCACCGAGTCCATCGGGTCCAGCGCGCACCGGCAGGAATCATAGTGGCCGGTGAGAATCACCACCCGGGTCGTATCGCGCCCCGGCAGCCACGCGAGCACGTTGACCACGTTCACCGGCGGATGGTTAGGCGCGCGGGGAAGCGCAACCATCGCCGGATCGTACTCCACGCGCAGACAACCGCCGCACGTCGTGCTGATCTCGCTCAACGTTGCGAAGATGTAGCGCCGCGCCGCGCCGATCCCGCGCGTCGAGCTCGTGGTGTCGCTCAGCGTGTGCCGCGTCCCGAACGACACCAGCACCGAGTCGGTGCGGCGGATGTTCGCCGGCGAGACGTCGTGCAACGCGACCGCAAGCGCGGCGTCTTTGGCCATACCGGCCGTCGAACCGATCGGGCGCCCAGCCGTGCCGACTTGGCCGGTCGCAACGGCTGGCTTCGCTAGCCCGAACGCGATGCACGCGACTCCCGTGCGGAGGACGCGCCGGGCGCGCAACATGCGCCTGTCGACGCCGGATACTTGCGCGGACGTCAGAGTTTCCCGACCCATAGACCTCCCGATCGAAGGACCCGAGAACCGACCGGGATAAAGCTCAGCGGACACGGAGGACGCAAGTGCACGAGCCAGTATGACCGAGCTCGCCAAGCCGACGGGCGCGCCGATCTCATCCCCCGTGACGCGAGCCGGGGCATCAATAGTCCTTCCCTAGTGGAACCACGTTCGGACGCCGAAATCGTCGCCCAGGTTCTCGCTGGGCACACCGATGCGTATGCCATTCTCGTCGACCGGCATCGCGATCGGTGCTACCGTTTCGCCGTGCGACTGCTCAGGGACCGCGATGACGCGGATGAAGCAATCCAGTCGGCGTTCGTCCGCGCTTTCCGTGGACTCGCGGGATGTCGGAACCGCGACCACCTTTCATCATGGTTGCTTCAGATCGTGCGCAACGAATGTCGCACGGTGGCCGGGCGTCGCGCCAAGCGTGCGCAGCGTTTCATTCGGGATGAAGATGAGTTGAACCGGGTGCCGACTGAGCAGCCGGCCGAGAGCACGGCGATGCTCGAAGAAATCCAGTTCGCGCTCGAACAGGTCGAGATCGACCAGAGAGAGGCCTTTCTGCTCAAGTACGTCGAAGAATTGAGTTACGACGAGATGTCTGCGCTCACCGGCGCCAGCGTTCCGGCGCTCAAGATGCGAGTCAGCAGGGCGTGCACACAGTTGCGGAAGCTCCTCAAGGGAGAGGGGATTCACTCATGATCGATCAACCTGATCGCGATATGGCCGACGGCGAGCACGACGACGCGTTTGTCCGCGGTGTGGCCGACGCACTGCGCGCTGCCGAGCCGGCACGACCCGATCTCACCGAGCGGGTGATGCACCTCGTGCACTTCGACGAGCGTCGGTCGCGCTCGGTGGCGCGCGGGTGGTGGACACGCCGCCGCACGATCCACATTTCGTATTCCGTCGTCAGCGCCGTCGCGGCCGCGGTGATACTCGGCGTCGCGGGCGCTCTCGCCGGGCGCGCCCTATCCCGCCCGCCTAACGCAGCGCACACCGAGGCCTCGGCGACGGCCAGGACCGACACCGTTCACATCGTCCGCTTCGTGCTCATGGCGCCATCGGCGTCGAGCGTCTCGCTCGTCGGTGACTTCAACGACTGGCAGCGCGG
>DASYXE010000617.1:0-2974 GCA_035935375.1 Gemmatimonadaceae bacterium
GGCAGGCCGTTACCAAGAAGTGGCCCGTGCTGCACTACGGCGATGTCCCGCGCGTGGACCTCGCCACGTGGCGCTTCGACGTCTCGGGGCTGGTCGAGCACCCGTTCAGCCTCACGTACGATGAGCTCTTAGCGCTGCCCCATCAGGACACCGTCTGCGACATCCATTGCGTGACGCGCTGGAGCCGCCTCGACAATCGTTTCGAGGGCATCCCGGTGCGCGAGCTGCTACGACGTGCGCAGCCCAAACCCGAAGCGACGTACGTGCTGGTGCACGCCGAACAGGGCTACACCACAAATCTGCCGCTGTCGGATCTCGACCGCCCCGAAAATTTGCTCGCATTCCGCCACGATGGCGCTGACCTGACGCCCGAACACGGCTGGCCGCTTCGCTTGCTCGTGCCGCACCTGTATTTCTGGAAGAGTGCGAAATGGGTGCGCGGTTTCGAGCTCCTCGACTTCGACATGCCCGGCTTCTGGGAGCAGAACGGCTATCACATGCTCGGCGACCCATGGCGCGAGGAGCGCTATGGCAGCATGTATGTGGACCAGGTTGCAATCAATCGGTACAGGAACCAATCCAAGAAGTAGGTATCGAACGGGAACCCGACTCCCCACCCGTCCTCAGTGTCTCTCGAGTCCCGCCCACAACCGCTGAACGCTGCGCAGCAGGCCGCCGCCCAACACGGCGACGGCCCGCTCCTGATCATCGCCGGAGCCGGCACCGGGAAAACGCGCACGCTGGTCCACCGGGTCGCGCACCTCGTGGCCTCGGGCGTTAGGCCGCACCGGATTCTCCTGCTCACGTTCACGCGCCGCGCCGCCCAGGAAATGCTCGAGCGGGCTGTTCGACTCGTGGGCGGCTCGACCGGACGCGTGCACGGCGGGACCTTCCACGCTACCGCGCACCGCTTGCTCCGCACGTACGGCGAAGCCGCCGGCATCGCCAAGGACTTCACGATCCTCGATCAGGGCGACGCCGTCGACCTCATGGGCATTGCCCGCGCCCGGTTAGGCTTTGGCCAGCGCGCCTCCCGATTCCCGAAAAAGGAGACGCTGCACCACGTGTACTCGCGCCACATCAACACCGACATCCCGGTGGACGACGTGCTCCGCGACGAATTCCCGCAGTTCGCCGACGACGCGCCCGAGGTGCGCCGCGTGTTCGCCGACTATACCGCGCGGAAAGAAGAGCGCAACCTGGTCGACTACGACGACCTGCTGCTGTTCTGGGCCGGCATGCTCGAGGGCTCGCCCGAGCTCGCGGCGCGCATCGCGGGGCTCTACGACCACGTGCTCGTCGACGAGTATCAGGACACGAACCTGCTCCAAGCGCGGATTCTTCGAGGCATGTGCCGCACGCACCGCAACATCACGGTGGTCGGGGACGACGCGCAGAGCATCTATGCGTTCCGCGGGGCGAACGTCCGCAACATCCTCGACTTCCCGACGCAGTTCGCGGGCGCGACGATCGTGACGCTCGAGACGAATTATCGCTCCACGCAGCCCATCCTCGACGTCACGAACACCGTCATTTCTCGGGCACGAGAGCGCTACACGAAGAACTTGCGCACCAATCGTGTCGGCGGCGAGCTGCCCGCGCTCGTCACCGCGCGCGACGAGCACGATCAAACGCGCTGGGTGGTGGACCGCATCCTCGAGCTCCACGAGAGCGGCACGCCGCTGCGCGAGATCGCCGTGCTCTTCCGCGCGGGCTACATGTCGGCCGACCTCGAGATCGAGTTGACCAACCGGAAGATCCCGTTCGAGAAATGGGGCGGTCTCAAGTTCCTCGAGGCCGCGCACGTGAAGGACGTGCTCGCCTTCCTTCGGTTAGTCGAGAATCCCCGGGACGAAGTGAGTTGGTATCGCGTGCTCCTGCTGCTGCCGGGCATCGGCGAAGCCACGGCGCGGTCAGCCGTCGAGCGCATCGCGTCGCGCGCGTGGGATCTGCGCGCTCTCGCGGAGTGTTCGCCGCCGCCGCGGGCGCGCGCCGCGCACGAATCGCTCGTGAAATTGTTGGACGCGCTGAGCGAGCCGGGTCCCGCGGGCGCTCTCCAGACCGTCAGTGGCGAGATCGCGCTCGTGCGGCGTCTGTACGACGACATCCTGCGCGAGCGATACGACAACGTCGAGCCGCGTCTCGCCGACCTCGATCAGCTCGAGGTCATCGCCGGCAATTTCCCATCCCGCGCCGTATTCCTGAGCGAGCTCGCGCTCGAGCCGCCGTCGGGCACGCAGGATCTGGCCGGGCCCGACGATCGCGTGGACGACGCCCTCATCCTCAGCACCGCCCACAGTGCCAAAGGGCGGGAATGGGACGCCGTATTCATCATCTGGGCGGTCGACGGCTGGTTCCCCTCGTCACGCGCGCTTCGCGATGACGATGAAGCGGAAGAGGAGCGGCGCCTCATGTACGTGGCGATGACGCGCGCGCGGCAGCACCTCGCCGTCATTCACCCGCTCAATACCTACGGGTCGCGCTGGGGGTCGGAGTACACCATCGACCAGTTGTCGCGATTCATCGACGGCGGCGTGCGCGAGCGCATGCGCCGCACGGCCGCCGCACCGGCCGAGGCGCCGGCCGCGCCCAACGCAACGGCGCCCGTCGCCGGCCCGCCGCTCGACCTCCGCGCCGCTCTGCGCGGCCGCTTCGGCGCGGGCAGTGCCTAACGGAGCGCGGAGTCGCGGGCCGCGGGCGCCGGGAGCGCGCGGAGCCAGTCGCGCACCGCCCCGTATGGATCCTCGGGACGCGACTTGGCCAGCGCGATGATCTGCGGCACGGCGCGCCGCAGGTCGCCACCGTCGCGGTCCAGCACGCCGTCGAACAGGCCGAGCCCCGTCCGATACACGCGCCGCGACAACACCACCGCGTTGTTGAGCACGAGCTGGACGCGCACCCCCGGAGGAATCCCCGGCAGCCGTGGCAGCACGTCCCGAAAGAAATGCGTCCGCGCGCGCGCAAATACCGTGTC
>DASYXE010000618.1:0-8408 GCA_035935375.1 Gemmatimonadaceae bacterium
ATTGTGGGCGGAGCTCGAGCGCGAGACGGGCCGCACGGTGTTCCGCCGCACCGGAGGCCTGACGTTAGGCGCCGCAGATGGCGTACTCGTGTCGGGCGCGCGGCGGAGCGCGCGCGAACACGCCGTGGAGCACGAGGTGCTCGACGCCGCCGAGCTCCGGCGCCGCGTGCCGGCGCTTGCGCCGCCGCCCGACACGGTGGGTGTGCTGGAGCACCGCGCGGGCATTCTCTTCCCGGAGCGATGCGTCGAGGCGTTGCGCGCCGCCGCACGGCAACGGGGCGCGCAGTTGCTCACCGAGGAGCGGGTGCTGCGATGGGAGGCGTCGTCCGGCTTCGCGAGCATCACGACCGATCGCGGTGTGCATCGCGCCCGGCGCGTGATCCTCGCTGCCGGTGCATGGCTCGCGACGCTCGCGCCGAGGCTCGGCGTGCCGCTCGTGGTCGAACGGCAGGTGATCCACTGGATCACGCCGCGCAAGCACCCGGAGCGCGTGGGCGCTCGTCACCTGCCGGTCACGATCTGGGAGTACGCGCCGGGCTGCATGTTCTACGTGATACCCGACGTGGGCGATGGGCTCAAGGCGGCGCTGCATCATCAGGGGGCAAGCGTCGATCCCGATGCGCCCGTCGAGCCGCCGACGCAGGCGGAGCAGACGGGCGTGCTCACGCTCGTGGAACGGTATCTGAACGACGCCGCGGGCATCGTGAGCGAGAGCGCGACCTGCCTCTACACCAACACGCCGGACGGCCACTTCGTGATCGACGCGCATCCGGACGTGCCCGAGGTGATCGTGTGTAGCGCGTGCTCGGGGCACGGGTTCAAGTTCGCGCCGGCGATCGGCGACGCCGTGGCTGATCTTGCGTTAGGCAACGAGCCGTCGGTGGACCTCGGGCCGTTCCGCCTCGCGCGCTTCGCGGCGCCGTCCGCCTGACGGGCGAACCGGCACTAGCGCAGGTCGATGCGCGGAACGCTCCGGTCGGCGCGCGCGCGGCGATAGACGATGTCGGCCGCGCCGAGGTCCTCGACCGCCAGGCCCACCGATTTGAACAGCGTGATCTCCTCCGGCGTCCGCCGGCCCTCGCCCGTCCCCTCGAGCAGTTCGCCTAACTCAGCGCGGATGTGCGACTCCTCCACCGCGCCCTCGCGGATGGGAATCACGAGGTCGCCGGCCTCGCGCACCGCGGACTCGCGCCGATCCACGAAGCACGCCGACCGCAGCACCGCCGCCGTGTCGACCTCGCGCGCCGCCGCCACGCTCGCGCCGACCACATTGAGGTGCGCGCCGGCCGCGAGCCAATCGCCCATCAGCACCGGCTCTCGCGCCGACGTCACCGTGCACACGAGGTCGGCCTCCTCGATGGCCGCGCGCGGCGTCGCGACCGCCGTCACGATGAGCTCCGATCCGGTGTATTGCCGGGCGAACTCGGCGGCCCGCGCCGGCGTGCGGCTCCAAACGCGCACGCGTCGCACGGGGCGCACGGCGCGCATGGCCTCGAGATGACTGTGCGCCTGCACACCGGCGCCGAGCATCGCGAGGTCATTCGCCTCCGGCCGCGCGAGCAGGCGCGTCGCGACACCCGATACCGCCGCCGTGCGCACGGCGGTGATCGCGCCTGCGTCCATGATCGCGACGAGCGCCCCATGATCCGGGTCGAAGAACAGCACCGCGCCTTGGTGCGAGTCGTGCGGCGTTCCTTCGTTGCCGGGGAACACACTGATCGCCTTCACGCCGAGGGACCGCGGATCATCGAGGTACGCCGGCATCGCAGCCAACGCCCCGGCGTTCTCGCCCGGAATGCGTACCACCGGACGCAGCGGCACAACTGCTCGCCCGCGCGTGAGTGCGCGGAGCGCGCGCTCCATGGCGTCGATGCACTCGCGCATGGGCAGGAATTCCCGCACGCGCGTCCCGTTGACAACGATGGTGCTCACGCCGACACTCTCCATGCGGGAATCGCCGCGTTCGAATGCATCCGGGAGACCTCGTGACGACCTTCGTGAACCTGCTCGAGCTCGAAGCGCTCGCCAAACCGCGCCTCCCCCCAGCGGTGTTCGACTACTTCGCCGGCGGTGCGCACGACGAGATTACGTTGGGCGCGAATCGTCGCGCCTATGACACGATCGCGCTGCGGCCTCGCGTGTTGGTGGACGTGAGTCGCCGCACGCTCTCGACGACGCTGCTCGGTCAGACGCTCGCGTTTCCGGTGCTCGTCGCGCCCATGGCGTTGCAGCGCATGGCGCATCCCGAGGGCGAGATGGCAACGGCGCGCGCCGCCGCGTCGCTCAACACGGTGCTCACCGTTAGCACACTGTCGAGCGTGACGGTCGAAGAGATTCGGCCCGCCTGCACCCTGGCCCCGTGGTTCCAGATTTACGTCCATCAAGATCGCGCACTCACGGAAGGAATGTTGGCACGGGTCGCAGCGTGCGGCTACGGCGCGCTCGTCCTCACCGTGGACACACCGGTGCTCGGCCGACGCGAGCGCGACGTGCGCAACACCTTTCAGCCGCCGGCGGGCGTCGCGTTCGCGAACATGATGGCCGGGAAGGGCGCCACGACCGGCTCGTCGGAGCGCGATTCGGCGCTCGCGATGTACTTCGCGGCGCGTCACGATGCGGGCGTCACGTGGAAGGACCTCGACTGGCTGCGCCGCGCGTGTCCGCTGCCTCTCGTGCTCAAAGGCGTGATGCGTGGCGACGATGCGAAGCGTGCCGCCGACCACGGCGTCGACGCACTCATTGTGTCCAACCACGGCGGGCGCCAGCTCGATACGGCGATCCCGACGATTCGCGCTCTGGCCGAGGTCGCCGAGGGCGCGGGGGCTCAGGTCCCGGTGCTCGTGGACGGCGGCGTTAGGCGCGGGACCGACGTGCTCAAGGCGATGGCGCTCGGCGCGCGCGCGGTGCTGGTCGGACGGCCAGTCTTGTGGGGCCTCGCGTTGGACGGCGAAGCCGGCGTCGCACGGGTGCTCACCACCCTGCGGGACGAGCTCGACACGGCGATGGCCCTCTGCGGGTGCGCCTCGCTCTCGGACATTGGACGCGATTTGGTCGTGACCTGAGGGAGCACAGCGCGCCACTCGAATCGCTCGCGGTTGGTGTCGCGCCAATTTCCCTCGTGAAACGATCGCGCGCAACGATGTCGAACCCCATCCCATTGCTGTGCAACTCCGATAGGTTTCTGGCACCGGCGACGCGCCGGAATTCTCGCCGCATACCAAAGACTCTCGTCGATTCGGCCGCACGAAGCGGCATGCCATCCTGGGGGAACGAGGCATGAGCAAGGGAACCACAGCCACGCAGACCGACGCCCTGTCCGTCACCGACGGTCGCACGGGCAAAACGTACGATCTTCCGATCACCGACGGCGCCGTGCGCGCCATGGACCTGCGTCAAATCAAGGAGACGCCCGACGAATTCGGGACGCTCAGCTACGATCCGGCCTTCTTGAATACCGCGGCGTGCCGCAGCGCGATCACGTACATCGACGGCGACAAGGGAATTCTTCGCTATCGCGGTTATCCCATCGAGCAGCTCGCCGAGGGCGCCACGTTCCTCGAGACCGCGTGGCTGCTCCGTCACGGTGAGCTGCCCACGCCCAAGCAGTACGAGCAGTGGATACACGACATCACGTACCACACGTACGTGCACGAGAACATCAAGAACTTTCTGCAGGGATTCCGTTACGACGCGCACCCGATGTCGATGCTGTGCAGCACGGTGGCTGCGCTCTCGTCGTTCTACCCAAATGCGAAGAACATCTTCGATCCAGAAGAGCGAAACCTCGCGGTCATTCGTCTGATCGCGAAGGTGCCGACGCTCGCGGCGTTCATTTATCGCCACGGCAAAGGTCTTCCGTTCGTCTATCCGGACAACGATCTGTCGTACGTCGAGAATTTCCTTTCGATGGTAGCGCGCATGACCGAGCCGCGCTACGAATCGAGACCCGTATTCACGCGCGCCACTGAAGTGTTGTTCATTCTGCACGCCGATCACGAGCAGAATTGCTCGACGACCGCGGTACGCACGGTGGGATCGTCGCACGCGGATCCATTTTCGGCCGTGGCGGCGGGGATTGCGGCGCTCTATGGACCGCTCCACGGCGGGGCGAACGAGGCCGTGCTGCGCATGATCGAGCAGATCGGGCACCCGAAGAACGTGAAGGCGTTCATCGAAGAGGTGAAGTCGGGCACGGGCCAGAAGCTGATGGGCTTCGGCCAC
Organism: Gemmatimonadaceae bacterium; assembly: GCA_035935375.1. Classification (GTDB taxonomy): domain Bacteria; phylum Gemmatimonadota; class Gemmatimonadetes; order Gemmatimonadales; family Gemmatimonadaceae; genus JADGGM01. Next base: position 4,222 of record DASYXE010000618.1, read on the forward strand.
CGCGTGTACAAGAGCTACGATCCGCGCGCACGCATCGTGAAGCGTCTGGCGGACGATGTGTTCAAGGAAGTCGGCATGGACAAGGATCTGGAGATCGCGCTCGAGCTCGAGCGGATCGCGCTGTCCGACGACTATTTCACGTCGCGCAAGTTGTACCCGAACGTGGACTTCTACACCGGGCTCATCTACAGGTCGATGAAGTTCCCGACCGATTTCTTCACGGTGCTGTTCGCAATCGCGCGCACCGCTGGTTGGCTCGCGCAGTGGGAGGAGATGCTGCAGGACAAGGAGCAGAAAATCGCGCGTCCTCGTCAGATCTACGTTGGGCAGGACGAGCGGGCGTACAAGAGCACGCTCGGCGCCAAGTAGGCCAGGATCCCGAGAAGCCGGTCAGCTTCGAGTCTTACACTCGAGGCTGACCGGCTTCGTGTTGTCGCACGCGATCGATTGATCCATGCCGCGGGCCAAGACGCCGCACGCCGTGGACACCGCGGATTTCGTGGCCTCCGCTTCGGTCGACGCGGATGCGGATGCGCAATTGTGCTGGCCGGCGAAGTCGACGCAGGCGTGGCACTGCGCCCGTTGGGCGGCGAGTGTGGACCAGAGGAGGAGGGCGGCAAGCCCAACGATCAGGAAGGCGGCGACGATCGGCCCGCGTTTCATGGCGCTTGGAATCCTTGCGTAGGGTGAAGCGATGCTGACACTCAGAAAATGCCTTCTTTGGCCTGTTTGCGCATTGAGCTGGCGGGCGGGGCTGCGGATTTTCTTCGTTTACACCGGAGCCCAAGCGATCCTGGCGAATCCCAAATACCAGGATCAGAAGATGCTAGCTGTCTTCTTCACGTTGCAGCCGCCACCGAGAGCGGCGGAACACGACTGGCTCCTCATCGAGGGCTTCTTTGTGGCGGGGTTCTTCATGGCTGTAGCCTTGAACCTGATCAACGCCAGGCTATCCGGGTCCTGGTTAAAGAGGGGTTGGATAATGGGATCGATAGCGTGGATGCTCGTCATCCCGTGGTTCGAGTTCTATCTGCCGTACAATGTGTTGCGTGAGCCGCCAGCGCTTGTCTTGCTGGAATCGTTGCTCTGGTTTGGGGTCATGCTATTGGTCGGCCTGTGCGCGTCCATCACGTTGAACGTCGAGTTCAGGGGGCGGACTCGCGGCCTGGTGTAGGCAGATTCGATTGCGTTAGGCAGCGGCGCCGGAGGGCGGGGTGCGCGCGCCCTCCTCGCAACAGCCAAAGCTACAACTGGTGGTGGCCCTTGCGGCAAGGTCCGGGTCGTGATGGACCTGATCCGTAACTCGAAAGGACACAGGTATCGACGACCGAACATGCGGTCGTGGGTAGCGGGTCGGACCACCGACTCCATTTCACCCAGGTTGCCATGCGCAGGGGCGCGCACTAGTTTCCGGGGATGGGTGGCGGGGCAGGTGGCTCGCTCCCGATGGTGAATGTGGATGGACCTTGGGTCGACCGGGTCCTTTTTTTTGGTTCGCGAAACCTTCGATGCGGGACGGATCGTGGTTGAAGTCGTGATTGGCGAAAACGACCGGCTGGACGTCGTGCTCAAGCAGTTCCAGCGGAAAGTGATTCGCGCGGGTGTCCTCAAGGACCTGCGCAAGAAGCGGTATTACGAGAAGCCGAGCGAGGCGCGCCAGCGGAAGGCGGGTGCGGCGCGGCTCAGGCTCGCGCGCGCCAGGCGGCGCGCGGTCTAGGCGCGGCAGTCGGAGCGAACGTGTCGAAGCAGGACGCCATCGAGCTCGAAGGCACGGTTACGGAAGTGCTGCCTAACGCGACGTTTCGCGTCGCGGTGAACGACACGCACACGGTGCTGACGACGCTCGGCGGCAACATGCGGCGGTTTCGCATCCGCGTCCTGGCGGGTGATCGGGTTCGCATCGAGGTTTCGCCGTACGATCTGACGCGCGGTCGCATCATCTTCAGGCACAAAAACTAGGGTAGCGCCGTTGGCGCGGCTTGGGGAAGCGCTGCGCCAGCGGCGCTTCCCTCCGGTACGTATGCCCATTCATCACATCTCGGACACCGCTCGCTGGGTCGCGTTCTATCGCGCCATGGAGAGCGAGCGCAAGGACGCGCTGTTCGTGGACCCATGGGCGCGACGACTCGCCGGAGCGCAGGGCGAGACCATCGTTCGCACCCTGCCGCGCGCGCAGGCCAGCGCGTGGGCCATGATCGTCCGCACCGCCGTGTTCGACGAGCTCATCCTGCGGCTCGTGCAGCGCGACGCTGTCGATCACGTCGTCAATCTCGCGGCCGGTCTCGACACGCGGCCGTTCCGTCTCGCCCTGCCGCCCGCCCTCCGTTGGACCGACGTCGATCTGCCGGACATCCTCGCGTACAAACAGGAGACGCTCGCCGGCGTCCAGCCGAAGTGTGTGTACGAAGCCGTGGTCACGGACCTCACCGACCCGACGGCGCGGAGGGCGTTGTTCGCTCGGTTAGGCGGCGCCGCGCGGCGCGCGCTGATCGTCACCGAGGGGCTGCTCATTTATCTCACGCCCGAGCAAGTGGGCGCACTGGCGGACGATCTCCATGCGCAACCCACGTTTCACGATTGGCTGATCGACATCGCGAGCCCGTGGCTCCGGAAATACATGGCCAAATCGTGGGGCAAGACGCTCGACGCCGGCGGCTCGCCGATGCACTTCTTCCCGGAAGAAGGACCGAAGTTCTTCCGGCCGCACGGCTGGCGCATGGTGGAGTTCCGCTCGAGCCTCGAGGAAGCACATCGCCTGCGGCGCGAGATGAAGCTCGCCTGGTTGTGGCGCTTCATGGGCAAGATCTCGTCTGCCGAACGCCGCGAAGCGCAGCGGATGATCTCGGGCGTGGTGCTGCTCGAGCGCGCGGGGATGCAGGATCGTTAGTCGTGGACGCGCTCGACGCTCTCGGCTTCCTCGAGCGAGGATGCCGGCAGCTCGAGCGTGAAGCAGCTCCCGCCGCCGATCCGATCGGCGTACGTCACGCTGCCGCCCTGCGCTTCGGCGAGGCGGCGCGCGATGGCCAGGCCTAACCCGGCGCCGGCGCCATCGTCGGGCGAGACGCCCGGGATGAGCCGGTAGAACGGATCGAAGATCCGCTCGCGCTCGGCGCCGGTGATACCCGGCCCGCGATCTGCCACCGTGATGTGCAGCATCCCATCGGTGCGACGCACCTCGATGTCGATGGGCGTGTCGGCCGGCGAATACTTGAGCGCGTTTTCGATGAGGTTCACCAGGATGCGCAGCGAGTGCACGAAATCGAACTGGCCGACGAGCACCGGCTCGGACCATTCGATGGACGCGCGCACCTCGCGGCCATTGAGCGCACCCGATACCTGCTGGATCGCGGCGCCCACCAGGTCCTCGGCCGCATTGAGCTCGCGCCGCACGGGCAATGCGCCGGCATTCAGTCGCGACAACTCGAGCAGATCGGCGACCATGCGGTTGAGCCGGTCCGCCTGCTGCTCGATCACCGCCGCGCGCTCGTCGCCGGTGAACGCGATGTCGTGGGCCAGTGCTTTGATCGTGGTGAGCGGCGTGCGCAGGTCGTGCGAGACGGACGCGAGCAGCGCGTCCTTGAGCTGGTCCGCCTCGCGCAGCGCTTCGGCGTGCTCGGCCTCGGCCACGAGGCGCACGCGCTCAATGCCCAACGCCGCGTAGTACGAGAGCGCCGCGAGGAAGCGCCGCTGCGGCGGGTCGAGCGCGATCGCTTGCGTATGGGCGAGGCGCAGGACGCCGACGGTGCGCTCGTGGACGATGAGCGGCACCAGCAGCGCGCGCGCGTCGCCCAGGGCGAGGTCGAAGGAGACGTTTTCGTTCGGCGGGCGCGACGCGCGGAACACCGAGCCGTCGTGGCGCTCGGCGGCGACGCGGCCGTTGGCCGCCACCCAGGAGACCAGCTCGCGCGAGGCGGTGCCCGTGTCGGCCGCCGGCGCCTGGCCCGCGCCCGTGACCCGGACCTCGATGTCGCGCGCCGTCCCGCGGACGAAGATCTCGCACACGGCCACCCCGATCGTGTCGCGAATGACGTGCGCGATCGCGCCTAACGCTTCCTCGGCCCGCCCAACGGAGAGCGTTTCAGCGCCTAACAAGGAGAGGCGATCGATCTCGTCGGCGCGGCGTCGCGCCCCTTCGGCCTCGGCGCGGGCGCGCGCGAGCAGCTGTGTCGCGACCGCCGCCGTGGCCA
>DASYXE010000619.1:0-7665 GCA_035935375.1 Gemmatimonadaceae bacterium
ACGCCGCGCTCGACACGATCTTCGCGTCCTCCGCTGGATGGCGAGGGCTCGTCATCGACATGCGGCTCAGTCACGGTGGTGCCAGTCCACTCGGGTTGGCGATCGCCAGCCGGCTGGCGACGGCGCCTTACACGGCTTATGCCATAGTTGCGCGTCGCGATCCAAATGACCCGACGCTCATGACCGCTCCGCAGCTCGCCATGGTCGTGCCAAGCGCGCGGCCGGGATGGCATGGGCCGGTGGTCGAGCTCACAAGCCGCTACAGCGTAAGCGCCGTCGAGACATTCACGCAGGCGCTCATGGGCCGCCGTCCGGCGGTCGATCGAATCGGAGAGCACACGAATGGAGTGTTCTCCGGTGTCCCGAACCGTCACCTGCCTAACGGGTGGATCTTTGGCCTCCCCAACGAGCTCTATCTCACCGAGCACGGTACAAGCTTCGACGTCACAGGGATCCCACCGACGATCCCCGTTCCGACGCTCAGGACGGCGGATCTCGCCGCGGGCAGGGATCCGGGACTCGATCGCGCGATCGCAGTGCTGTCGGCGGGACGGGTGGACTCGCCGAAGAAGTAGTCGGGGCACCTTGCCGCCGCCGCCCATTAAACGCAGTCCGGTCGTGCAACTTCGGCACGCGCACCGGGTAGCGTACTCGGCGCGCCGCAGCGCTTAGCACCGCGCACCTGCGGCGGTAGCTTCTACTTCCCCATCGCTCAGATGAAGCGCGCGCGTGGCAGCCGGCGGTGACGATCGTGCCCCCGACCGTACACGCACCGGCTCCTGTCGCCGCTCCGCCTTCGAGCCGCTACGCCCCGCCAGCAGACGCAAGCTCGTTCGATTCCGCCGTCGTCGGATCGATGATCGTCGCCACCTCGAGCACGCGATCTGCCGGGAACCCTCCGCGCCTCGCATGCTCGCGGATCAGCTCTGCGTCGCGTGAGATGTACACACACGTGATCTTGTCCTCGGTTACGAAACTCTGCACCCACTGAATGCCGGGGCCGAGCTGCTGCAGCACGGCGCACGAGCGCTGCGAGATGGCCTTGAGCTCCGCAGGCAAGAGCGCGGCAGCATGCGGGATCTCCCGTTCGATGATGTATCTTGGCATCGGCGTTCTTCCGTCGAAGGTCGAGGTTGGCCAGTAGTTAGACGTGGGGGTCATTGCGCGGCATTGTCGCACGTGACAAGGGGATTCCAAGTTGCGAAGAGACCGCTTGGGTTATTCTTCCACGCCCACACGTGGAGACCCCACAGCTGGAACGCGTCGAACTGCTTGAACTGCTGTCCGAACAAAACGGGAGGAGCAGCGCTGCGCGGAACGAAGGTGTAGGGGATGATGTACTCTGCTGCGACCAATCGCAGTCGCCCATTCTTTTCGGGCTCGAACAGCAGCAACTGTGGCTGGTCGACACTCACGGATCCGTTGATGAGGTTGGTCTTGCCGTAGTGGAACCCCATGCCGCCGGCGCCACCCGGGTCGGTCATGCAGGCTGTGATCTGTGTGGACCATCCGGCGGCCCTCGCGCGATCGAAGTCGTGGAACGGCGCTGTCACCGCGCGGAGCTCCGCGAGATCCTGTTGGACGGTGACGCTGAATCCCTGGACCGCCGGTGTCAGGTCCGCCTCGGAGTTGGCGTTGACTCTGCCGGCGGCGGACTGGCCGCTGCACCCCGCCAGCACTGCGACTCCCGCAAAAATCCTTGCGCTGCGCGTCATGGTGGCCTCGCGTGGTGAAGGTTATGCTCTACCCGCGCCAAGGGATAAGCCGCCGCTCTTAACCGCCCCTTGCGCTCAGGGTTAGCCGCCGATTAGCTGGCGGACGAGATACCATGACCACGGTTCAACTGCTCGGTGGCGCGTGCCTCCGTTCCGGCGAGGCGGTGCTGACCGGCCCCCCGGTCCAGCGCCACCGCATTGCACTGCTGACGCTCATCGTCACCTCGTGGCCGCAGCCCCTCTCCCGCGACAGGGCGATGGCGCTGCTCTGGCCTGAGCGAGATACGCCTAACGCACGCCGGCTGCTCAACCTCGCCGTGCACGTGCTGCGATCGGCACTCGGCGACGGAGCGATCGCGTCGACGGGCGACGGGTTGCTGTTCGATCCATCAGTCGTCGCCTGCGATCTCCACGAGTTGCGGGTGGCCATGTCCCGAGAGGAATCCGAGCGCGTGGTATTGCTCTCTCAAGGCACGCTGCTCGATGGCTTTCACCTCGACGATTCGACGGAGTTCAGTCATTGGCTCGATGAACGTCGAAGCGAACTCGCACACGCCTACATTGGCGGGCTGATCGCGGTCGCCGCGCGACAGCAGCAATCCGGCGATGTGCACGGCAGGGTGGGCACCTGCCGCCGACTGGTGGCTGCGGACCCCTACTCGGGTGCACACGCACAAGCGTTGATGCGTGCTTTGCACGCCGCGGGCGATCACGCCGGCGCGATTCATCATGCGAGCGAGCACGCGACCCGACTGCGCGCGGACCTCGACCTCGAGCCCGACCCGGACGTCGCCGCGCTCGCCGAACGGATGCGCCGCGACGGAACGAGACGGAATCCGGCGCTCAACGACGACGAGCGCACTGGATCCACGTCGGTCGCCGTACTGCCGTTCGTGGATTTGACCACGGACCCGGAGCAAGCGTACTTCGCGGATGGAATCACCGAGGATGTGATTGCCCACCTCTCCAAGATCCGGGCCCTCAAGGTGATCTCGCGCGCCTCGGTGATGCCGTTCAAGCAGCGACATTCGAGTCTGAAGGAGATCGGGACGTCTCTCGGGGCATCGACAGTGCTCGACGGAAGTATTCGCCACGTCGGAGATCGCGTGCGCATCGTGGCAAAACTCATCGATCCGGAAATCGGCCGATGCCTGTGGGCGGAGACGTACGACAGACAGCTCACTGACATTTTCGCGATCCAGACTGATGTCGCGCTGCACATCGCGCGCGCACTCAAGGCGGAGCTGTCGCCCGACGAACAGGTGCGCCTGAAGCGACAGCCCACGAAGGACCTGCTCGCCTACCAGCTCTTTCTGCAGGGTCGCGAGTGGTTCATCAAGTACACACCCGACGCACTCGCCCGTTCGATCGAATACTTCGATCGCGCGATAGCGCGCGACCCGACGTTTGCGCTCGCGTTTGCGCACCTGTCGATGGCGTACATCGAGCTGGCCGAGAATGGTGTGATCGAACCCGGCGAATCGTATACGCGCGCGGCGGATGCGGCGGCGACCGCGGTGCGCCTCGATCCCGACCTCGGTGCGGCGCACTGTACGATGGGATACCTGAAGACGGTGCTCGAGTTCGACTGGGCGAGCGCCGAGGAAGAATTCAAGCGGGCGTTGGAGCTGAGGCCGAGCAACGCCGACGCCTTCGATTTGTATGGACGGCTGTGCGCGGCGCACGAGCGCTACGACGAAGCCATCGCGATGCACCAGCGCGCCAACGAGTTGGACCCGCTGGCGCACCGCCTCGACGTGGTGACCACGCTCCTGCGCGCGGGACGGTACGATCAAGCTGTTCTTCGCGCTGAAGTCGCGGTGGAGCTCGACCCGGTCTACGATCGCGCCCGCGCTACGTTAGGCTGGGCGTACTTTCTCAGCGGACGCGAAGCCGACGGGGTGGCCCAACTGGAGCGCGCGGTAGCGGTATCGCGCACCAACACGATGTGGTTGGGCCAACTGGGCCATGCGTATGCGTTGTCCGGCTACACGGCGAAGGCCCTGGAGATTCTGCGCGAACTCGAAGAGCGGGCGCGCGCGGCATACGTGTCGCCCTTTCATTTCGCGTACGTGTATGTCGGACTCGGCGACAACGATCGAGCGTTGGACTGGCTCGAGCGCGCGGTGGCAGAGCACGCCGGTTCCGCGTACAGCATCAAGGGCTCGTTCCTGTTCACGCCATTGCGGGCACACCCGCGATTTCGCGCGTTGCTCCGGCAGATGAAGCTGGAAGCGCGCCGCGCTGACTGAGGGGCCGACCTCGGCAACCGAAGCTGCGCCTCGCTTGGACCTCTCATCGCTCGCATGCGCCTTGACCGAGATGCGCGCGTCGCGCCGAGCCCTAGGACGTTCGCGCGATCCCTCCTCGCGCCGGCCGGCGCGATCACCGTCGTTGCGGCCCTCGTGATGATGATCGGACGTCCGGTCCCTGCAGATCGAAATCAGACGCCGATCGTGCGGCGCGCCGATGGCAAGCAACTCATGCCGCTCGTCGCGAAGGATGCGCACTACGAGATCATCCCACCCGCGCGTGGCGGCGCCATAGGTACCGTGTGGTTCTCGCCAGGCGGAAATCGACTGAGCCTGGAGTTGCGCGCGTCCGACCTCGCACCGCGGCTGCACTACGTGGCCGTGGTGGTCGTGGATGGCACCGTGTATCCCTTCGCGCGACTCGCTGCCGACTCGCTCGACCGCATCTCCCTCGACACGACGCTGATCCGCTTTTCGAGCGATGTCTGCGCGCGCGGAAAGACCACGCGACCGCGCCCGCTCGAAGGTGGGCACGACATCAAGTTCTGGATTCGTCGCGACGGCGCGCCCGCAGGACACGGACCGTGCGCCGGGAACGGCGACGGCGACGACCGTCCCGTGCTCTACGAAGCAGTGACCGAGCGCTTCATCGGCAAATAGGTCGCGTGCGTTAGTCGTACGGGACAAGCGCGACGGTGCAGACACTTCGCGCGTCGAGGTGCCATTGCGCGATCCAGCGGGCCAGATTCCTGGCCAGGATCGCGCTATCGGCTGGCGTCCGGGCCACGATCGGGTAGAAGCGCCAACCGTTAGGCCAGTTCCCCGAATAGCCATTCACCGTCGGCACGTCACGCTCCATCGATGCCCACATGGCGTCCGTCTGATACCACCATGGATCCTCTGTGCCCGCGAGTGGCGTGTAGAAAAAACTCCGGCACCGGCGATCGACGCTCGATGCGACGCGCGCAACGCGTGTGCGACCGTCCGACTTGTCGAACGACGGAAGGCGCGCCTGCCACTGCTCGGCCACAACGAGGAGCACGAGCCACGCGATCACGGGAGCCGCGCGCCAGTGCCAGCGTGACCATTGCGCATCGATCCAGAACGCCACACCGATGGACGCCGGAAGCAGCAGCAGAATCCCGATACGTGCAACCGCGCGCAGCGCCGCGGCACCGGGTACGAGCGCGAAGACCAATCGCCAGAGTACGATGCCGTCCGTCCACCGCGTCGCGATGACGACAATCGTCAGCGCCGTTAGGCCGAGCAGAGCAGCAAGTCGGCGCGACGGTGCGAGCGCGAGTCCCCACGCGGCGACGCACAGTGTGACCACGCCAAGTCCGAGCCGCTGCTCCAACCCGGCGGGAATCGCGCGCATGGCGGACGTATTCGCGAGCGGACCGTAGAGCCAATTGTCGGGTCCGAGGTCGATCCACGACAGCGGCCGCGGCACCATCGCGGCGGCGGTCGAGAACCCGCGGGGACCCAGCACGTGGGCGGCCGACAAATAGTGGATCGCGAGCGGTGCGAGCAAGGCCGCGCCACCTGCGACGCCTAACGTCAGCGGCAGCCAGTGGCGACGCAGGAGTGCGAGCAGCGCCGCGCGACTCTGTGGTATGAGCAGTGCCCACAGGGCACAGATGGCGATCACGAAGCAGAGGAACCAGCCGTAGTAGAACTCGGCGTACAGTTGGGCGACGACGCTCGCGCTGAAGACGGCGAGCCAACCGAACGCGTGCGACGTATCGGAGTTCCTCTCGAACAGCCGCACCAGCGCGTAGACGGCGACGATCGTATAGAACTGCGGCAGCAGCTGTGGATGCTCGAGTTGCGCACTCCGGACGCCGGCGAACGCGAACAAGAACGCGCCGACAGCGGACGCGACAGCGGAGCAATGTAGGGCACGACGCAGGAGCAGATATGCGGCGACGACGTTGAGCGTCGCCATGGTGAGCATCCAGAGCTGAAACGCGGTGTCGGGCGCGGCGCCGAGCGCGCGCCAGAACCAGTAGACCGGTGCGACGGTAAACAGCACGTCCGAATACGCGGCCGTATTCGGGGCGGGGAAGAAGACGGGTGGGCTCCAGAAGCGCTCGTGTCCAGGCGCGCCGATGAGCCAGCGGTAACCGTGCTCGAGGATGTAGTTGGCGAGGCGAGTATCGCCCAAGTCGGTTTGGATACGCGCCAATCCGCTCAGAAGCGTCGGGCGAAACGCGGCGAGCATGCCGGCCAGCCACGCAATGCTGATCGCCACGATCTCGGCGAGCGCAGCGCGCGTGGCCTGAGGAGCGCGGCCTAACCTGTCCGATGCGTGAATTCGGGAAACCCACGAGGCGAGCGGCACCCTGCGATATCGCTTGCGCTCGCATGGTGAGCAAGAGCGCCCGAACCTCCTCGGGCAGGTCTATCGGCTGCCGTTCGAGTGTGGCACTATTTTAGACCGGGGGCGCGGCCATCTGCGTGGGCCGACGATCTCTTTCCGGTTGAGTCGCCATGGAGGACTCCGTGTTCACGCGCGTCGCCCAATTGCTGTTGTGTACCGGGTTCCTGGCTGCCACATCACGCGCGCCGGCGGATCCGTTCGTCGGCCAATGGAAGCTCGTCAGGCTCACCGACGAGATGAAGGTGACGAGCATCGGCGCGAACACGTATGACTTTGACTTCGGCGGTGGGGCCGAAAAGATTGTGGTCGACGGAACCGACCAGCCCGGCGCCGCAGGGACCACCCTGTCCGTCGCGGCCGTCGGGCCTAACTGGAGAGTCGTCCGCAAGAAAGATGGTCGCACGTCCATCACGGCGAACTGGGCGCTCTCGACGGACGGCGACACGCTTCGAGACAACTTCACGTCGTTCGGGTCCGATGGTTCGCCATCCACCGCGGACTATGTGTACGCGCGACGGGCAGCCGGATCCGGTTTTGCGGGTACCTGGGTTGGCATGATCTCGCCGCTCGACGCCGTCCTCGTGCTTCAAGTCCGTCCTTACGAGAGCAACGGCCTCTCCGTGATCATTCCCGGTCAACCCGACACGACCAGCGTCACCTTCGACGGCAAGGATCATCTCCAGGCGCGCGCGGGTTCGACGTTGTCGGCGCGGCGCCTCGATGCGCGCACCGTGGAAATTCTCCGCAAGGCGGGAGACAAGATCACGGTCACCCGGCAGCTTAAGCTGTCTCCCGATCTCAAGTCCCTGACGATGACGGTGCACCTCGCCGGGGACAACGAGCCGAGGGTCTACGTCTTCGAACGGCAATAGCGACGAGTCCGCCGCAGGCCGGATCGTGTTCACACTAGAACGAGGCAGCGCGATGGGACTGTTCGATGGAGTGCTCGGCGGCATTGTAGGGGCCGAAATGGCGACGGTCGTGAATGGGTTGATCGAACGACACGGCGGTCTGCAGGGGGTGATCAGCCACTTGCAATCGCAGGGGCTCGAGACCCACGTGCAGTCGTGGGTCGGCAGCGGGCCTAACCAGCCGGTGTCGCCGCAACTGCTGCACGCGGCGGTTGGGCCCGACCTCATGGCGCAGCTCGCGGCCAAGCTTGGCGTGCCGCCGGAGGAGCTCGCCGTCAAGCTGTCGCAGGTGCTGCCGGGCGCGATCGACAAGCTGACGCCGGGCGGGCAGGTGCCCGCCGCGGGCCCGACGCCGTCGGCCTAACCGAACGTGAAGACGAACGCCTCGACGCCCGGGTCGAGGA
>DASYXE010000620.1:0-22771 GCA_035935375.1 Gemmatimonadaceae bacterium
AACAGCCGTCTTTGATCGACGCGCGCCATACGCGGCGCAGGTTGCGCCGCTCCGCCCCCTCGAGCGAGAACTCGCCCAACGGAACGCGGGCTTCCTCGCCCAACTTTGCCACACTGAATCCGATGTCCAGGTAGCGGTGCAGCTGCGACATGCCCACCTTGTAGAATACCGGCCAGGCTCCATGGCGGTCGCAGGCCGTGATGAACCGCATCGCCAGATCGGGCACCTCGTCGGGGGGCGCCACGGGATCGCCTAACGCAACCCAGCTGCGGCGCGCCACGGCGTACATCACGAATCCCGTGCGCGTGTCGTTGAACAGCAGCGCCTTGTCGCCGAGGAACGCGAGGTTCGCCGACGCTTCCGGGTACGCGGCCACGATCGGCGCCGCCGCATCCAGCTCGGCCTCCGTCGGCAGGCCTGGTCGAGCCCGCGCGGGCTTGAGCAGCCGCGTGCCCGCCACGATCACCAACACAACCAACACGCCCGTCGTCGCGCGCAGGAATCGCGGCGCCTCCGCGCCCGGCGAAAATCGCCAGAACGTCCCGGCGCTGACATCCGGCCATCCGTACGAGATGACACCCAAGACCACCGAGCCCACGACGACGAGGAGGATTGCGGCGATCCACGGTAGCGTGAACCGTTCCTGGAACAGACTCGCCTTCCGATAAAAGAACCGCCGGCTCGCGACCAACGCGCCGAGCATGGCCGCGAGCAGCACGGCCTCCTCGACATCCAGTTCCTTGAGCAGGCAGAACAGCGCCCCTGCGCCTAACAGAATGACCGTCAGATGGTACGCCGCGTCGAGGCGCCGCCACAACCCGCGCGCCAGAATGAGCAGCCCCACGCCCGCCAGGCTGCCGAAGAAGTGCGACACCTCGATCACCGGCAGCGGCAGCACCTGGACCAGCCAGCCTAACCGCTCGGCCGTCGCGGGAGTCGCGCCCGAAAAGATGAGAATCGCCCCGGCCAGAAAGGTCGTCGCCGCGAGCAGCCGCGGCACCACCACCGGCGCCACCGTGCCGGTCACGCGCAGCACGCGCTCCAGCGGCCGCTTGTGCCGGAGCAGAAACACCGCGCCGAACGCAAGGGCCAGCACGATGCTCGGCAGCAGATAATGCACGGTGTTGGCCGGCACGTACGTGCCCAACCGACGGAGCGCGGTCGAGTCCTGCCACGCCGTCACGGCGGGTCGCCCGCGAACGTCGCACAGACCGGTCGGACCGGACACCGCGTGCAGTGGCGCACGCGGGCCGTGCAGATGAGCGCGCCCAACTCCATCAGCGCCTGGTTGTGCACGTAGGTCGCCCGGCCCGTTCGCGGCAGCAGCGCGCGGGCCACCGCCCACAGCGTCTGCCGGTCGGCGCCGCGTTTCGCATCGAGATCCGGCGCGACCACCCGGCGCACCACGCGCGCGACGTTCGTATCCACCAATGCCTCACGCTGCTCGAACGCGAACGACGCCACCGCGCCGGCCGTGTACGGCCCAACGCCCGGCAACGATCGCAAGGCCGCCGCATCGTCCGGCAGCGCAGCGGGACTCCCGGCCGCCGCGACCGTGCGTGCTAACTGATGCAGATTCCTCGCCCGCGCGTAGTATCCCAATCCCGACCATGCTTCCATCACCCGCGCCGGACGGGCGCGCGCCAACGCGTCCAACGTCGGAAATCGCTCGAGAAACGTGTCGTACTTGAGCACCACACGAGAGACCTGCGTTTGCTGCAGCATCAGCTCCGACGCCAGAATCCGATACGGATCACGCGTCCGGCGCCACGGCAGATCCCGATGATGCGACCGATACCACGCACGCAGGAACCGGCCGAATGTGAGCCGGATGCTGGCCGCCCGCACAAGCGCCGCCTCACGACGCATCGCGCCCCGGCGACCCAACCCCTTCACGCCGCCATACGTCATCGCAGCCGGCGGGCTCTACCGTTCACACGCACCAGCGCTCCCTCTGCATAAGCCGCTTCGCCGAAACGTCGGCCATCCACACCGGGTATTCAACGACTGGCGCCGGCCCGCCCGGGACATTGTTTCGAGCCGCGAGCACAATGCATCATTCTATCACGCGCGGCGCCCGCCGCAGCGTGCGACGTTCATGTTTGCACACCGGGCACCGACCCGCATGAGGAACGCAGATGTCCTTCGGTCGCACCCTCTCGCTCCTCGCGGCATTCTCGGCGATTGTCGCCGTTTCGGTGCCTGCGCAAGCCATCGCCGCCTATTCCCCCGGTGCGCGGCGCTATCACCTGATTGCCGTGAACACCCGCTCCGCTGATCAGGACGGCCAGCACAGCGAGTTCAAGATCACCAACGAGCAGTTGCTCACCGTGAAGCTTGTCGCGCGCACCAAAGACACGCTCGATTTCTCCTACACGATGGACTCGAGCAGCATCGTGATGGATCCTCCGCAAGACATACCGGACATCTCGGCCATGAAGGGTACGGAGGTGCACGGTGCGATGTCGCCGTTCGGCAAAGTGTACCGCTTTGCCTCGGCCGTCGACACGAACGACGCCGACCGCCAGCAGCTCGTCGTCGGCATGAGCAAATTTCTCGTCGTGCTCCCGACCGACGCCCACGTTGGGAGCACGTGGGTCGATACGACCAACAAGAACACCGACAACAACGGCAGCCGTCTCGATCAGCGGACCATCACGACGTCGACGATTCTCGCCGACACGACGTACGAGGGTGAACGGGCGTGGCGTGTCCGACGCCGAGATGACCTGTTCATTGCCGGAACGCAATCTGCGTTAGGCAGCCATCACACCTTGGAAGGACACGGCGCCGGCGAGGCCGTGTACTATATCAGTCGCGCCGGGGTCTTTCTCGGATCCATCGGCAAGCAGACGACCCAGGCGAAAATCACCGAAAAGGAGACCGGAAAAACGGCGTCGGAAACGATCGCGGGCACGTCGGGGATCGAGCTCGTACACTGAGCGTTGGCCTGACACCGCATCAGTCGTCACTCGACGGCCGCCGCAACCGTTTTTGATCCGAGCGCCGCTTCTTGTCGGCCAGCCGACGCTCCACCGCAACCCGCGGCGTCCGCGTTCGCACCCGCCGCTTCGGTACGACGAGCGCCGCCCGCACGAGTTCCGCCAGGCGTCGCTCGGCCGCGTCTCGGTTCTGTCGCTGACTGCGGAACTCGCTGGCCACCACGCGCACGTATCCCGCGGCATCCACGCGCGACGCGAGCCGCTCCAGCACCCGCGCCCTCTCGGTTTCGCCTAACGATCGCGAGGTCGACGGCCGCCACAGGAGCTCCACCCGGGTCGCCGATCGATTGACGTGCTGGCCGCCCGGTCCGCTCGACCGCGTCGCCCGCGCCTCCAATTCGTCGCGCGCGATGGTCACGCGGCCGTTCACGCGCACGCCCTCGGTCACGCGGGCACCGGCCCTTCCACTGCCGCCCGATGCACTCGAACCGCCGCCACGCGTTTCCCGTCCATCGCGACGACCTCGAGCTCGCCGCCCGGGAACGCCACGCGGTCGCCCACCTTGGGCAAGCGCCCGAGTTGCGAAAAAACAAATCCGCCTAACGTAGACCAACTGCCGTCCGGAATCCGGAGGTTGTGGTCCGACCGCACGTCGATCAGCGACATCGACCCGGCCAACTCCAGCACGCCGTTCTGCATCAAGGCATCGCGCGCCGCCACGTCGTACTCGTCCGCGATGTCGCCGATCACTTCCTCGATCAGATCCTCCATGGTCACGATCCCCGACGTCCCGCCGAATTCGTCCAACACGACCGCCATGTGTGCCCGCGTACGCCGCAGGTCATCCAGCACGCGCTCCGCGGCGCGCGTGTCCGGCACGTACATCGCTTCGCGCACGAAACCGGCGAGCGAAAACGGCTCGCGGCCGTCGCGCAGCCACAAATCTTTCGCCAGCAGCACGCCCACGATGTCGTCCAGTGTCTCACCGTACACGGGATAGCGCGAGTACCGCTCGCGTCGCAACACATCGAGGACTTCGGCCTCGGTCGCGTCCACCTGCAGCGCCACGACTTCCGTCCGCGGACGCATCACGTCGCGCGCCTTCTTGTTGTGAAAGTCGAACACACCCGCCAGCATCTGCGTGTCGCTCTCGTCGAGAATCCCGTGTGCACGCGCCTGCATGACGAGGAGGCGCAGCTCCTCGGGCGAATGCACCCGCGCGGTTTCTTCCACCGTGTGCAAGCCGAGCAACCGCAGAAACGCGTTGGCGGCACCGTTGAGGACCGCGATGAACGGCCGCATGACGGTCGAGAAGAGCCGCAGCGGCAAGGCGACCCATCGGCTCACGCCCTCCGGGTTGAGCAGCGCCATGGACTTCGGCGCGAGCTCGCCTAACACAATGTGGAGGAACGTGATGATGATGAACGCGCTCGTGACCGCGGCCGCGCTGTGCGTGAGCGTCGGCGACGGCATGTAGCCGAAGGCTCGTAACACACGATCGAGCACCGTCGCCATCGTCGCTTCGCCGATCCAGCCCAACGCCAGCGACGACAGCGTGATCCCGAGCTGTGTCGCGGAGATGTACAGGTCGAGATGCTTGAGCGTCTCTTGCACGATCTTGGCGCGCCGGTCGCCACGACTGGCTAACGCATCGATCCGGCTGCGCCGCGCCCCGACCAACCCGAACTCCGCCGCCACGAAAAAGGCGTTGGCGAGCACCAGCAGGAGAACCGCGAGCAGCCGGACCAGGATCGCGCCGGCGGTGAGGTCATCGGGCGGTGCAGCCACGTAACTCCTTGGCAGAGGCAGTCGTCGAAGATATAGCAAAACGCCAGGCGTCGCGGTACGTCCGCCTCTCATTTCGCGAGAGACGCCCGGCTCGATCCCGTCTGCACGACGGACTAGGCGCCCGACCGCCGACCCACTCGACCACAACGATGCTCGACCAGCGCCGCGTCCTTCGGTGGATCTACATCGGCCGCCTCTCGCTGGCCTCTGCAATTTTCGTCGCCGCGGTTCTCGCGTGGCAGGCCGCCGAGGCGCGTGTCACGCTCGTCGCATCCCTCGCCGTCATCGCGGCCATCACCGTCACGGCCGTCTCCGTCTGGTACGGCTCGCAAGCAAAACGACCAGCCGGCCGCGGCTTCTTCTACTTGCAGGCGATCTTCGACGTCGCACTCGTCACGGCCGTCGTACACGTGACGGGCGGCCAGCTGTCGCAGTTCGCGGCACTCTACATCCTCGTGACGGCCGGCGCGTCGCTGTTGCTCCCCGCCGGCGGCGGCCTGCTCGTCGCGGCGCTCGGCATCTCGTGCTACATCGCCGATGTAGTCGCGTCGCGGAGTGGAGCGATGGACATCGGCATGATGCTCCAACTCGCGGTATTCGCCGGCGCGGCATTGGGCGTCGCATACTTGAGCGCGCGCCTGAAAGAAGCCGGCGTCGACCGGGAAGAGCTCGAGGCCCAACTCGCCCTCGCGCGATTGCAGGCCGAAGATATTCTGCGCAACATCCGCAGCGGCATCGTCACCATCGGCGCCCAACGCCGGCTGCTCTTCGCCAATCCGGCCGCCGGCGCCTTGCTCGGCTTCGATCACGAGACGGCACGTGGCCGGCCCGTGAGCGACGCGATCGCCGGTGCATGTCCCGCACTCGCAGCGGCGCTCGACCACGCGCTCGCGGACGGCGAACGCGTCACACGCGGCGAAGCCGTCATCACGCAGACCAGCCGCTCGTTCCCTATCGGCTTCACCACCACGATCCTCGATGCCGATGGCGATGACGCGTCGTTGTCGGCCACCGCCATCTTCCAGGACATCACCGACAACAAGCGCCTCGAGGAACTGCGCCTCCGCGCTGAACGACTCGAGGGCGTGGCCGAGCTGAGCGCGTCGCTCGCGCACGAAATCAAGAATCCGCTCGCGTCGATTCGCAGTGCCGTCGAGCAACTGGCCCGCGCCCCGCGCGCCACCGACGATGAGCGCACGTTAGGCACGCTCATCGTGCGCGAATCCGATCGCCTGGCGAGGCTGCTCACCGAGTTTCTCGACTTCGCGCGCGTCCGAAAGACGCGCGGCGATCTCGTCGACATCGGGGAAATCGCGCATGCCGCGATTGGGCTCGCGGCCTCACATCCCGATTGTGCGCGCGGCATCGAGGTCGCCTACCAGCCGCCCCGCACCCCCATTCTCGTCGAGGGCGACGAAGATCTCCTCCACCGCGCGATCTTCAACATCACGCTGAACGCCGTGCAGGCATCGCCCGACAATGGGCGAGTCATCGTCGAAGTGAGCTGCCTCGCCCGTGACCAGGTCCCGACCGGCGTCGTGTTTCGCGACGGCGCCGTTGCACTCCGCGTGACGGACGTTGGCCCAGGCATCCCCGCTGCAATCAAGGACCGCGTGTTCGACCCGTTCTTCACCACCAAACCCGGTGGCACAGGCCTCGGCTTGCCCATCGTCCACCGCGCGATCGAAGCGCATCGCGGGTGCGTGCTCCTCGACACCGGCAAGCGCGGCACGCGCTTCACGGTGTTGCTCCCCTTGCCGCAGCCCGCCGGCGCCGAGGCCGCATGACGTCCACACCCGTCGTCAAACCGAGTGTCCTCGTCGTCGATGACGAGACGGGCATTCTCGAGACGCTCCGCATCCTGCTCAAGAACGAAGGCTTCACGCCGCACGTTGCGTTAGGCGGTAAACAGGGCCTCGACCAGATCGCTGCGCTCGCGCCGGACATCGTCATCACGGACGTGAGGATGCCGAGTGTGACCGGCCTCGAGATTCTGTCGGCGGCGCGCGCCAAGGACCCCGACCTGCCCGTCATTTTGATGACCGCGCAGGCGGATCTGCGTTCCGCCATTCAGGCGGTCAACGAAGGCGCCTACTACTATATCCAGAAGCCCTTCGTCAACGGCGATATCGTGGCGATCCTCCGCCGCGCTGCCGAACACCGCCAGCTGCGCGTCGAAAACCGGACGCTCAAGCAGGAAATCAGCCGCCGCGACCGGAACGGTGCCAACCAGCCGGTTGGGCGAAGCAAAGCGTGGCTGTCGGTCCTGCGCCTCGCGGAGACGGTCGCACCCACCGAGTCGACCGTGCTGATCCAAGGCGAGTCCGGTACCGGCAAGGAAGTCGTCGCACGCTACATCCATCAGCTGTCGGCGCGCGCGTCGGGCGCGTTTCTCTCGATCAACTGCGGCGCGCTCCCCGAAAGCCTCCTCGAGAGCGAGTTGTTCGGGCACGTCAAAGGCTCGTTCACCGGAGCGATGAAGGACAAGTCCGGCCTCTTCACCGCGGCCGGCGGCGGCACGTTCTTTCTCGACGAGATCGGCGAAACGACACCGTCGACCCAGGTCAAACTCCTGCGCGTGCTCCAGCAGCGCGAAGTGATTCCGGTCGGCGGCACCGAGGCGGTGCCCATCGACACCCGCCTGCTCGCGGCCACGAATCGCGATCTCGAGGAGGAGATGAAGCGCGCGGCCTTCCGGAGCGACCTGTTCTATCGGCTCAACGTGTTCGCGCTGCACCTGCCGCCGCTGCGGTCGCGCCGCGACGACATCCCGCTGCTGATCGATGCCTTCCTCCACCGCGCCGCGCAGCAGCGCGGCACGGATCCCAAACGCCTCACCGAGAGCGCCCTCGATGCGATGCAGAGCTACGGGTGGCCGGGCAACGTCCGCGAGTTGGAGAACGCACTCGAGCGCGCCGTCATCCTCAGCGACGGCGAGATGATCGACGTCGGCGCGCTCCCCGAGCGCATCACCGAGCGCCGCGCCGAGCCGTTAGTCACCTCGCAGGACACCGCCGCCAATCCCACCCTGGATGTCATCGAGCGCGCGTACATCATGTGGGTGTTGCAGAGCGAGGGTGGGAACAAGAGTCGGGCCGCTGAAGTGTTAGGCATTGATCCGTCGACGCTGTATCGGAAGTTGTCGCGCTACGGAGTGGAGGAGTGACGTCACGGCCCGAGGGCACCTCCGCGCGCCGCCCCACGCGGTTCAGCGCGTTCACGTCGCTCAAGGCGGAAATGATCTTGAGCCTCGCGGTGCTCAGCACGGCGGCGCTGTCCCTGGCCGCGCTCAACGTGATCGTGTTGCGCGATCTCGTGATGAGCCCCCACGGCGCGCTGTACCTCGCGCTGCTCATCATTGCCGACGTGATCGTGTTCGTTGCCTTCGGTGCGTACAAGGTGCAGGGGCTCGTGCTCGACCCCATCGACCGCGTCGTAGAAGCCACCGAGGCGATCGCCAACGGCGACCTCACGCGCCGCGTCCCGCAGGGAGCGACCATCGAGCTCGCCCGCCTCGCGCGCAGCATCAATCGCATGACGAGCCGCCTGCTCGAGGAGCAGGCCCAACGCGGCCACCTCGAGAAAGTGGCGTCCGTCGGCCGGCTGGCGGCCGGCGTCGCTCACGAAATCGGCAATCCGTTAGGCGCAATCGACGGCTACGCGCATCTGCTGCGCCGCAGCATGAACGGCGACGCCGACGCGGCCGACGCCATCGTCGGTATCGAGCGCGAGAGCGCTCGCATCGACCGCATCATGCGCGGCATGCTCGACTATGCGCGGCCGCGCCGCCGGACCCTCGAGGCCACCAGCCTGAACGAGGTCGTGCGCCGCGTCGCCGACATGCTCACCGACCAGGGGGCCCTTGCCCAAAGCTGCCTCACCCTCGCACTGAACGACCAGGTCCCGTTCCTCACCGGCGACGCCCACGAGCTCGAGCAGGTAATGGTCAACCTCCTGCTCAACGCCGTCGATGCCACGGACGGCGGCGGCGCCATCACCATCGTCACACAGTGCGTGCCGTTCAGCGACATCACCGACACCGGCGATCGGCGGCGCGACGATCCGGCCGTCATCGCCATCGACCGCCAGCCGAACGCTCGCGTGCGCGCCTGGCTCCGCTCCGTCGGCGAGCTCCGCGAAGTGATCACGCTCGTCGTCGCCGACAACGGCCCGGGTATTCCGTGGAGCGAGTCGGAGCGCGTGTTCGATCCGTTCTTCACCACCAAAGAGCCGGGCAAGGGAACCGGCCTCGGTCTCGCCATCGTCGCCCGTATCGTGGAAGGGCTGGGTGGAACCGTATGGGTACGTGAGGCACGCGAAGGCGGCGCTGCGTTCGTGATTTACTTCCCTGTGCCGTTGCAAGAACCCGAGGCGGACACCCCAATCGACCTGCTGCCCCTCGAGCCCGCGTCGTGAAAATCCTCATCGTCGACGACGAGCCAGGCCTCCGCCAAACGCTGGACCGTATCCTTGGCGCGGAAGGATACGAAACCGCCACGGCGAGTCACGCCGCGGAGGCGCTCGACACGCTGTCGCGGAGCGATGCCGATCTCGTCCTCTGCGACCTCCGCATGCCGACGATGGGCGGCCTCGAGTTCCTCGAGCGCTACGAAGCGCAGCACGGTCGCGCGCTCGTCATCGCCATGAGCGCGTATGGCGACGCCGATACCGCCATCGCTGCCATGCAGCGCGGCGCTTACGACTACATCCAGAAGCCCTTCCGCGCCGAAGAAGTCATCCTCTGCGTGCGTAAGGCGGCCGAGCGGGAGAAGCTGCGGGCCAAGATCGAGCGCCTCGAAGAACAGCTCTCGAGCATGCGGGGCGATGGGCCCATCGTTGGGCGGAGCCCCGCGCTCGTGGCGGCCATCGATGTCGCCCGCAAAGTCGCCCGGCACCCATCCACCGTTCTCATCACAGGCGAGAGCGGAACCGGGAAAGAGCTCGTCGCGCGACTCATTCACGACGAGGGTCCTCGCGCCGACATGCCGTTCGTCGCGGTCAACTGCGGAGCCATTCCCGAGACGTTGCTCGAATCTGAATTGTTTGGCCACGTGAAAGGATCCTTCACCGGCGCTACGGCGGACAAACCCGGCCTGTTCGAGGAAGCGGACGGCGGTACGCTCTTTCTCGACGAGATCGGCGAGCTGCCCGCATCGCTGCAGGTCAAGTTGCTGCGCGCGCTCCAAGAGGGCGAAGTGCGACGGGTAGGCGCCAACGTACCCCGTCGCGCCGACGCTCGCGTGATCGCTGCCACGAATCGCGATCTCGCCGCCGACGTCACGGCCAATCGCTTCCGGGGCGACTTGTACTATCGCGTCAACGTCGTCTCCATCCGGCTGCCACCGCTCCGCGAGCGCCGTGAAGATGTCGCCGAGCTCGCACTTCATTTCCTGCGACGGCACAATGCGCGGCTCTCGCTCGACGTTAGGCACATCGCGCCCGAGGCCATGCGATTGCTCACATCGTATGCGTGGCCCGGCAACGTCCGCGAGCTCGAGAACGTGATCGAGCGCGCGCTCGTCATGGCCACCGGATCGAGCGTCGAGCCGTCGCACCTCGTCGATCTCACGACGACGACCTCCGCGCCCGCCGCGCCAGCCGATGCCGCCGCCAGCGCGTACATCGACCTGTCGGTGAAGCGGCAGACAGAACAGCTCGAGCGCGTGCTGATTCAGCGCGCGTTAGAACAAACGCGTGGCAATCGGACCCGCGCCGCCCAACTGCTCGAGCTCTCACACCGCGCCCTGCTGTACAAGATTCGAGACTACGGTCTCGGCGACTGAGCGCCGGCGCAAATTCTTTATTCGCCATCCGGTTGCGGAGCGGTGATGACTCTCGTCCTCCCTCGATGGGGCACCTCGGTTGCCGCGCCGCCGAGCGGGCGACACCGGCGTGTCGCATTCAGCAGCGAATGTCGCTCTTGATGCGAGGAAACGGTATGAAAAGATCTGATGCAGGTGTGACGCTCGTCGAAATGGTCATTGTCTTTGCGTTGATCGGCATCATTACCGCGATCTCGCTGCCGAAGCTCGCGAATAGCACCGACGTGTTGGCTGTGCGAAGTGCGCGACAGGAAGTCGCCTCGTATATCAGTCAGGCGCGTGCACTGTCGATTCAGACCGGTCGCGTCGCGCGATTCATCCGCAACGGCAACAGCATTCAGGTGTCGATCACGACGACGAGTGGAGGTTCGACTCTCGTCGGATCGCAAAACCTGGGTTCTGGAAACGGCGTGACCGTGGCCGCTACACCGAGCGACACCATTACGTTCGATCCGCGTGGCGTTCTCCTCTCCGGAGTCGGAACGTCGCCGAAGATTCGCGTATCCCGCAACGGCGTGCAGGATTCCGTCTGCGTCGTCGGTTGGGGAAAAGTCTCGATCAGCCAATGCCAACTCGCACAATGACCAAACGACGTCGAAATCGCACAGGCTTCACCGTTGTCGAGGTGCTCGTCGCCATTGTCATCATGGCCCTCGGCGTGTTAGGCCTGGCTGGCACCGCGACCAGCGTGTCGCGCCTCATCGGCGGCGGCGCCCAGCAGACCATCGCGGCCAACATCGCGATGAGCCGGTTCGAGCAACTGCGGAGCACGACGTGCGCCAACATGGCGGCCGGAACGGCCACCACGCGCGGCATGTCCGAACATTGGACCGTCACGACCTCGGGTACATCGCTCTACACCGCGACCGATACGGTCAAGTACAAATCCGCTGGCGGGCGGCACCCGTCGCCGCTCGTCTTCACCAGCTACGTCAAGTGCTGAGCGCGCGAATGCTGACCGAGCGCACCCGCGCCCGCCGCGGCTTCACACTCATTGAGTTGATGGTCGCGATCGTGCTGCTCGCCATCGTGGCAGGCGGCATGATGGGCATCATCGTCCGCCAGCAACAATTCTACTCGGGCTCGGCCGGCGTCCTCGAGACGCGCGGCAGCGTCAGAGACGGTATGGCGATGATCACGTCCGATTTGCGTTCATTGTCTCCGAGTAAGCAAGACATCTACGCGATGGGTCGGACCTTCATCGAGTTCCGACTCAGTACCGGCGCGGCAGTCGTGTGCACGATCAGCGTCGATCGAAAAACGGTAACCGTCCCGCCCCTCGTCCTGGCCACCAGCAACGGCCTCACGTCGTGGATTTCCGCGCCGCAGAGCGGTGACTCGGTCTTCGTCTACGACGCCGACACGAGCGCGAACGCGTCTGACGATAAGTGGGACCCCGCCCAACTGAGTGCAGGTGCCACCAACGCCGCGAGCTGCCCGAACAGCACGGGATTCACGACGACAGCCGGCGAGGCGACATCCGGTTGGAAACTTCCGCTGCAAAATGCACTTCCGGCGACGGTCCAGGTCGGAGGCGCCCTCCGCTTCTTCCGTCGCGCGCGCTACCAGTTGTTCCAGGCATCCGATGGGCTGTGGTATCTCGGCTTCTATGACTGTCTCCCGACGCGAAACCCGGCGTGCACGACGCTCGAACCGGTCAGCGGTCCGTACTTGCCGGCCGCGAATAGCGGGCCGAGTGGTTTGGAGCTGACGTACTATGATGCGACCGGCGCGGCGACGACGGTCGACTCACTGGTTCGGCGCATTGGCGTCGTCACTCGCGCCCAGAGCCGCAGCATCATCCATACGCCAGGCCGTGCCCAGGGCTATTACCAGGATTCGCTCGGTGTTTTCCTCGCAGTCCGTAACTGACAGATGAACGCATTGAAGAGGAGGTCGACGATGAACGCGCGGTCGCGACGAGGTGGCTTCGCACTCACGGTGGCGCTTGTCGCCATCGTCATCATCGGCGCGCTCATTGTGGGCGTATTCTTCGCTGCCACGCAGGAATACCGCATCGGTCGCAACACGGTGCTACAAGCGCGCTCGCTCACCGCCGCCGAATACGGGCTCAACGATATCGTGTCTACTGGGCAATGGAAAAAAGCCTGGAACAACACGAGTATCGTCGGCAAGGTCGTCACGACGTCGGGGTACGCACCCGGCGACGGCTCGGTCGATACCGTCCGCGTTACGTACGTCGGAAACGGCGAATTCGCGATCACGTCGGAAGGTCGCGTCGGCACGACCGTTGGCGCGCAGGCGCGCAAGCGTCTCGGCGCGATCGTCGCGCTCAACTTCCCGAACGTCAAGCTCCTCGGCGCGCTCACAACGCGCGGTAGCACCAAGATTGGTGGAAGTTCGTTCATTAACGGCGTGGACGACAGCGTGCAGAACTGGAATTGTCCGCCGCTAGGCTCGTCGCTCCCCGGTATCGCGATCGCGGACTCGACACAGATCACGACGTCAGGTTGCAACAACCTGTCGTGTGTCGCGGGAAGTCCGAAGATCCAACAGACACCCCTCGCGAACAACGACAGCACGTACACACAGTTCGGAAACGTGTCGTTCCAGGATCTCGCTTCGACCTCGAATATCTCGGCAAGCGGCACCATGAACGGCATGGCACCGTCGTACACTGGCACCACCTGCAACACGAGCGACATCAACAACTGGGGCGACCCGATGCGCACGTTGGGTCCGGCGGCATACTGCAGCAACTACTATCCGGTTATCTACTCCAACGGCGACCTCAGTGTCACGGGTGGGTACGGTCAGGGTATGTTACTCGTGAATGGCGACCTCTCGGTCGCCGGCGGCTTCCAATTCTTCGGCATTGTCATCGTCACGGGCCACTTGAAGACAACTGGTACGGGCGGTCACTTTACCGGCGGCGTCCTCGCGCAGAACGTCGACCTCGAGCAAAACACAGTGCTCGGCAACGCCGTCATCACGTACTCGAGCTGTGCATCGAGCTACGCCATGAAAGCAATCGCTTCGCCGATCCTCACGTCCGGGCGCTCCTGGGTCGACCTCTATTGAGCTGACCCGACACCATATCGGCCGCGATCCATCGCGGCGAGGATTTGATTCGACAAGCGCGCTTCGGCTGATATGATCCAGCCGGTGCGCGCTTTCTTTGGCACGTCCACTCCTGACGGAGGTTGTGGCCGTGACCATGCATCATTGCCGTCGCCGACACGGCACCAGTCTGATCGACGCGCTCGCCGCGATCATCTTGCTCAGCATCGGGGCGCTCGGCATCGCCGCCACTGGCGTTGCCAGCTTGCGCCTCAACACCAGCGCCGACCGGCGGTCGCGCGCCGCGACGGCCGTTAGCAACAGGCTCGAGCTCCTCCATCGAGGCGGCTGCCGCTCGGCGTCGGGCTTTGACAGTGCGGTGAGTGTATCGGCGGCCTGGCACACGGTCGTCGCCGATAGCGTGCAAGACGTTGTCGACAGCCTCGTCATCGCCGATCGACTTGCCGGTCGATCGCTCACGGAGGTCATCCAGTCGGCGGCGCCATGTTGACCGTGCGCCGTCCGCATCCGGGCTTCACGCTCGTGGAGCTAATGGTTGGGTTGGTGGTCGCCATGATTGTCGGCATGGCGGCGATCACCGTCGCTGTTCGCCATGAGCACCTCGCGTTCGCGCTCGAGCAAATCATGGAGGCGCGTCGCGCGCTTCGCGAAGGCACCGACGCACTGCGGTACGATTTGCGGTCGACGGCGCCCCAGCAACACGCCATCTACTCCATGGGCCCCAGCTTTGTCGAGTTCCGGATGGCGACCGGATTTTCGATTCTCTGCGGCCTCGACTCGTCGCGCACGCTGCTGATCTTTCCCGCACGTACCTCGTCGACGCCTAACGTCACGTCGTGGATCGTGTCGCCAGAGCCCGGCGACACGGTCCTGATCTTTGCCGCCTCGGCGGACTCCGCACGCTGGCACACGCACGCTGTCGGGTCCGCTCCCGCCTCCGGTCGCACCTGCTCGCCTAACTTCGCCGCAACCGGTGGCGCGTCAGCGCTCGCGCTTCGAGTCGCAACGCCTGTTACGAGCGATGTAGGAGCAGGCGCTATCCTGCGGTTCGTTCGTCGCGCGCGTTACGAGCTGTATCGAGCTGCGGACGGTGGTTGGTATCTCGGATTTCGCGACTGTCTTTCGACACGATCAACACCGTGCGCAACCGTGCAGCCCGTAAGCGGTCCCTACGCCCGCGGTGGATTGCAGTTCCGGTTCTTGGACAGCGCAGACATCCCCACTACAGATCCTCATCGCGTCTCGCGGATCGACATCGTGCTGCGCGCACAAACCGCGATGAACCTGCACGCTCCAGGAATCACGTCGGGCACGTACACCGATTCTGTGTTGTTCACCATTCGACCTCGCCGCTGACTATGAGATCTAATCATCCTGCGACGCCTCGCCGTCGGTGCGGCGCAACCCTCATCGTTGTGTTGGTCATTCTCGCCGTCCTCGGTGCGCTCGCGGCAGGTTCATTCTTTGCCGCGCTGCACGAAGAGCGCATTGACAGTGCGGCCATCGTGCGCGCTCGTGCACTCGCAGCCGCCGAACACGCAGCGTACACGATCATATCGCCGCAACGGTGGCGCTCGGCGTGGAACGCAGCACCTCCGGTGAGGCAGATCGCCTCGAACGACGAGCCGCTCGCGGGCGGAGCGACAGCAACCGCGCAGGTGTGGACCCTCTCTCCCTACAGCGCGCTCGTCATCGCTGAAGGCGTTGCGGGCCTGCCCCCGCGGGACGCCCGACGGCGAGTGTCGCTGCTGCTGTCACTGCAAAGGCCGCGCATGCCGAAGGCGGCCGCCGTCGCCTTCACCGGGCTCTCGGTCGTGGACGCGTCGTCCATCACCGGGGGTCTCGGCGGGAGCGTCGGCGACTGCCTAACGGCGGATTCCGATGTTGCCGCCGTCAGTGTGCCCCCAGGCGTGCCCATCGACACATCGGGGTGCGCGCCAATGGCCTGCTTGAGCGCCGCCCGCGTGGTCCGCGATACGGTGCTCGCAGAACGAGCAGAAGCGTCCGACGAGTTCGGTCAGGTAGACCGCTCATTTCTTGCCAGCGTTGGGCGTCCAGTCCTTCCCGGAAGCGACCTCACTCCGGCACCAGTCATCGACGTGAGTGGCGCGTGCGATGCGAGTGCCCCCGCAAACCTCGGTGACCCGCTCCGCGTCCTCGGGCCGGACTCTCCGTGCGCTGCGTTCTTCCCTGTCGTGCATGCCTATGGAGACCTTCGGCTCACGGGTGGTGCGGGGCAGGGGATGCTCGTCGTTGATGGAAACCTCACACTGCTTGCCGGCGCACGATTTACGGGCGTGCTACTCGTGCGAGGAAGCGCGCGGTTCGAGGACGGCGCTCAACTCGATGGGATGGCGTTAGCCAATCGCGTGTCGGTGGCCGATGGATCGGCGATCCGCTACTCGGCGTGCGCAGTCGAGCAGGCATCGCGATCCGGCGCGCGACCGTTTCCCGAAGTGACGCACTCGTGGGCCGAGATGTTCTGACAACCGGCCCGTCTTCCCGGTCGATGGCTACGACGTGTTGCAGTGCCGGTTCAGAAGTTACCTCCGCCCTATCGGGTCGTGTGACTGGTAACCGAGCGGACCGCATCCGCAATGGTGCGCACGCCCGTAACTCGGTCGGCAACGCTGATTCTGCTTCACGCGCGCTTACTCCATTCACCGTACGATCTCCCCATGGGTCTCTTCGGTCGCAAGAAGACGTCGATCGGCCTCGACATCGGCTCTGGCCTCGTGAAGGTCGCCGTGATCGAACATGGCAAGGGCGAGCCTGAGCTAACGAAGGTGGCCATCGCTCCACTCCTTGCCGACGCCATCGTCGAAGGCGAGGTGATGGACCCCGGCATCGTTGCCGAGGCCGCGCGCAACGCACTCGCGGCGGCAGGCATCAGCGGCCGACCCGTCATCACCGCGGTCGGTGGTCGCGACGTGATCATCAAGAAGATCCAGATCGATCGCGTCAAAGAACAGCAGGCGCGTGAGCTGATTCGCTGGGAAGCGGAGCAGCATGTGCCGTTCGACATGGAATCCGTCGAGCTCGACTTCCAGATCCTCGATCCGGATGCCGAAGGGCTCGAGATGAACGTGCTCCTCGTCGCCGCCAAGCGGGACCTCATCGAAAACAAGCTTCGCCTCCTAACGGACGCCGAGGTCGCGCCCAGCGTCGTCGACGTGGACGCGTTCGCGCTGCACAACGCGTTCGAGGTCAACTACCCCGAAGCGATGAGCGGCGTCGTGTGCCTCGTGAACATCGGTCACGAGGTGACGAACATCAACATCATGGAAGACGGCGTGCCGCTCCTCACGCGCGACATCGCCGTTGGCACGCGCCGGTTCCGCGAAGACTTGCAGCGCGAGCGGGGACTCAGCGCCGAGGAAGCGGATGGACTGCTGCAGGGCTACGATCGCTCGCCGCATCTCCAGACCGTGACGGAAACGCGCGGCGAAGAGATCGCGACCGGTATCGAGCGCGCCGCGGCATTCCTCGCCAGCTCTTCGCGTGTGACCAACAAGTTGCGCGCCGCGTACACGAGCGGCGGCGGGTCGCGCGTTCCCGGCCTAACGGACGCGCTGGCTGCACGTCTGCGCATTCCCGTGGAGCAAGCCAACCCTCTGCAGCGCTTGCGAGTACGTGACGGTGCTTTTGATTCGCTCGTCATCGACGATGTCGCTCCGCTCCTCATGCTCCCCATCGGGCTGGCGCTTCGCCAGGTCGCCTGATCTCATCGCGAAGGCCGCGTAATGATCCAAATCAATCTGAATCCGGGTAGCGCGAAGAAGTCGCGCAGCCGCGGTGCCGGCGTGAACCTGGCCGGCATTGCAGCCGGAGCGGTCTCGCGAGTAAAGGATCCGTACCTGCTCGCCGCCGCGGGATCTGCAGTGCTCGCCGTTGTTGTGGTGGGCCTCATGTACTGGCATCAGAATGCGCGCGCGTCCGATCTCGACACGCAGCTGCAAACGGCTCAGCAGGATTCCATTCGATTCACCGCGGTCATTGTGCAGAAGCGAAAGGCCGAAACGCAGCGTGACTCGGTGGTCCGCCAGGTCGAACTGATCAAGTCATTCGACAACAAGCGCTACGTGTGGCCGCATCTCATGGATGAGATCAGCCGCGCGTTACCGCCGGAAACGTGGCTCACGTCGGTCGTGCAGAGCAACTCGAGCTCGGCGGCGCAGCAGGATGAAGCACCACCGCCTGCGAAAGGCAAGAAGGCGGCGGCGCCCAAGGGCCCACCGCCTGTGGACACGACCAGCATCCCCGTGGTGAAAGCGCACATCGTCGGTCAGACGGTGGACATCCAAGCGCTCACCCGATTCATGAAGCTCCTCGAGGCGTCGCCGTTCATTCAGAACGTCACGCTCGTCAAGTCATCGATCGTCATCGCCGACGGAAAGGAAGTGACGGAATTCCAGTTGGATGCCTCATACCAGGCGCCCGACCCATCTGCGATCAAGACCGTTCCTGTCTCGCTTTCGGTGAGGTAAACGATGGCCGGGATGCCTAAAGGACAGCGAGAACAGTCGCTCATACTCGTGTGTGTGCTCGCGATCGCGGCGATCGGTCTCTACTGGTACATGGTCTATTCGCCTCGGTCGGACGCGCTGGCGAAGCAGCAGGACCACATTGAGACGCTCGTCTCGATGAACCAGCGGGCCAAGTCCGAGATGAGCAAGGGCAACTTGAGCGAGCTGCGCGCCCAACTGGCGACGTATCAGCAGAATCTGTCGCTGATTCGAACGCTCGTGCCGGCCGGCAATGAAGTGCCCGCCCTGCTCGAGCAGGTCTCGACCGCCGCGCGCCGCGCAGGACTCGACTTGGCGTCCGTCGACCCGCAGCCGGTACAGGAAGGCAGCAACTACGACACGTACCGCTATGGCATGGCGATCGTCGGCGGCTACCACCAGCTGGCGGAGTTCTTCGCCAACGTCGGCTCGCTGCAGCGCATCGTGCTTCCGGTCAATGTCCAACTCACGCTTTCGACGAACGTCAATGCCAAGGCATCGCACGCCGACGCAGGTCAGGCCGTGATCGAGGCGCACTTCCAACTCCAGACGTTCGTGACGCACAACCCCGCGGAAGACGCGGACGATCAGCCTCCCGCGAAGAAGGGGGCGAAATCATGATGATGCGTACACTCAGGCTCGCATCGCTCGTCGCCGCCTGCGTCGGCGTCGCTGCCGCATCGTTAGGCGCACAGCAGATTCCCGGCACGGCCGCGAAGAACGCAGCGCGCCGCGTTGTCGCCGCGACCAACGCGCACACCAGCGCGATGCAGAACACCGACGCGCCGGCGCCGACACAAGCTCCGGCGACCCCCACGCGTGTCGCTGACGCTCCCCATGGCGCGCGGCTTCCGAATCACCCCGCGCCCGTGCCCGAGCCCGCCGCTGCCGCGCCGTCCGCCGCGCGCGGCCACGCGCCCGCTAATCGGGCACCGCACGGCGCTGCCCGGGCTCGTGATACGGTCACTCTCACCAGCCAGCAGGGCCCGAACGGCGACGGCACGACGTCGATCTCGGAGCGCGGTGGAAAGAACGAAATCGCACTGATGCGCGAATCGTTCACGTACGACGCCGATGGCCGTCGCGATCCGTTCGTCTCGTTGATTGCGTCGGGCGAGCTCAGGCCGATGATCTCCGACCTCAGACTGGTGGTCGTCATCTACGATCCGGCGGGTCGATCGGTCGCCATTCTGCGCGACGTGTCGACGAAGGAGCAGTACCGCGTCAAAACGGGGCAGACGTTAGGCCGGATGCGCGTGGCGCGCATCGACCTCAAGTCGGTCACGTTCACCCTGGAAGAATTCGGATATAGCCGGCAAGAAACGCTGGCCCTCAACGATTCCACGAGAGCGAGGTCGCAATGAGGCGGGTCTGTGCGCTGATCGGAATGACGTTCGCCGCGCTCGCAGCGCAGGCGTCCGTCGCCCGCGCCGCGACGGCTGGCAAGTTAGGCGGCGGTGAGGTGACGTCCCTCAGCGTCGTGCCGGCAGCCGGGCGCGCCGAAGTCGTCGTCGCCGTCGACGGCTCGGTTGACGTCGATGATTTCTCGCTGGCCAGTCCGCCCCGCATCGTCCTCGACCTGCGCGGCGCCAAGCTCGCCACGGCGGGTCGCATGTACGATCGCATCGCGCGCGGCGGCATTACCAACGTGCGCGTCGCCCAATACCGCGACAACATCGTCCGCCTGGTGATCGACCTCGACGGACAACACAGCTACACCGTCAACCGCACGTTGAACGAAGTGCACGTCGTACTCGATCCGAACGGCACGACGAAAACATCGTTCACCGCGTGGCGCGCGTCGGCGGGAAGCGCCGACTCCTTCGATGCGACGCCAGACGCCGCGCCGTCGGATCGCGATTCCGGTATGTCCGGTCACAGCACGGTGAGGCTCACATCGCACGATGCCTCGACCGCGGCTTCGTCGCAGCCGCGGATCACCGTCACATATCAGGACACTGACATCAAGGATGTAATCGCAGGGTTCGCCGTGTTCTCCGGTCGCACGATCGTCGCCGGTAAAGGCGTCACGGGCAACGTGTCCGCCGAAGTACGCGATCAACCGTGGGACGTCGCCTTACGGGCGATCCTGTCGTCGCAAGGCTACGCCGCCAAGGAAGACGCCGACGGCATCATTTCCGTCGACAGCTACGAGAATATCGCCAAGCAGCAGGCCACCGAGCCGGTGCAGACCCGCATCATCTCGGTGAACTATGCGCGCGCAAGCTCGCTCGTCTCGACGGTGAAAAGCCTGCTCTCCAAGGATTGCCCCGTCGGCGCAGCTGGCCCGAACGGCGCGACCAGCGGCTCGGAGTGCAAAACACGCGGTGATGTGACCGCGGACTCGGGCACGAATCGCTTGCTCGTCACGGACGTTCCGTCGCGCCTCGAGGAGATCGCCAACTACGTGAAGGACCTGGACGTTCGCACGCCGCAGGTCTCGATCAAGACCAAGATCATTCTCGTCGATCGCACGAACATCCAGGACATCGGCGTGAGCTACGACTTGGGCGACAACGGCACCTTCTTCAACAAGCTCGTACAGCGTACCGACCCGAGCACCTTCAAGCCGATCGACACGAACGGTGACGGCGTCCCCGACGCCGTCGTCGGAACACCGTTCCCGTCGAACACGCAGGTCATCAACATCGGCGGCAACTCGCTCGCGGCGATCTCGAACGCCACGCAGCGTGTGGTCGATCCGGCGCTGTCCCTGATCTTCTCCACTGCGTTAGGCAAGTTCAACCTCACCGCGTTCCTCGACGGCCTGCAGGAAGTTCGTCTCTCGGACGTCGAAGCCGAGCCGAGCATCGTCACGCTCGACAACCGCGAAGCGCAGATCCTGTCCGGTGAGGAAACGCCGATTCGGATCGTCGACCTCGGGTCGCTCAGCCAGGGCGGGACGGGAGGGACGGCGCCGCGCGCGACGGTGCAGTTCAAGGAGACCGGTATCATCCTCAAGGTGACGCCGCACATCACCAACAACCGCAAGATCCTCATGACGCTGCACGCGGAGCGCTCGCAGCTCCAGCCGGCGGCGTCGGATCTGGGCTACACCTTCCTCAAGCAGAGCGCCGACAACGAGCTGTTGGTGGGCGACGGCGAAACCGCGGTCATTGGCGGCCTAACGACCACGCAGGTCCAACAGTCCAAATCCGGTATTCCGCTCCTGGTCGATCTCCCGTTCATCGGCAAGTTGTTCGGTGAGACGCGGACCCAGGAAGACAAGACGGATCTCCTGATCCTCGTCACCCCACACATTGTCGACGACGGTGACGCCATTGGTGCGCCCGGCGGCGACCGCTGACCGAGAGCGACCTATGACGCGGACCCTGGCGCGCCTCGCGCGCACTGTCAACCACGCGCGCGTCGGCACGCCGGCGCACGCGGGCCGCCTTGCGGGCGGTGTTCTTGCTCTGGCCGCGATCGTGTTCGCCGCGGCCTGCGTCGAAGGAAATGGTGCCGGTGGCGGCGTCATCGCCGACACCACGCCGCCGGTTGTGACCATCACGCCGGCGGCGGCACCGTCCGATTCCGCCATCGCATTCAACGTCGTCGCAACCGATAACCTCGGGTTGCTCGATGTGCGCGTGAGTGTCGCAGGCCCCGGCATCAGCGGCACGTTCGACACCACGTTCAATACCGCCGTCACCAATGTGACGCTGCCCTACACGGTCCCGGTGCCCTCGACGGTTCCACCCGGTACCACGGTGACGATCATCGCGTCCGCCATCGACGGCGCGCACAATGTGTCCAAACCTGACACCGCGTTCGTCGGCACGGGCAATCAATCGCCGTCGATTGCGCTCATTACCAACCCGAAATCGACGGACACCGCTGTGGTCGGATTTACGATGGCGGTGTCGCTCAGCGGCAAGAGCCCCAGCATGGTGAAGGCTCTCGGCTTCATCGCCAGCGGCGTGTTCGCCACGCCGGTCACCGACTCGGTGCTCTACAACTCGCCGCTCAAAGACTCCGTGGGCGTCGACACGTCCGTGAGTCTCGTCGGCGCGACGACGGGAACGCTCACGCTCACGCCGTTCCTGTTGGACTCGCTCAAGCGCCGCGTCCTGGGCGTGCCGGTGAATGTGGTCGTCGCCAATTCCGCATCCGGCAACAGTGTGCCGGTTGTCGACTTCGGCATTACGCCGCGCATCGAGGTGACCGACACGATGCACGTGAGCGCCCACGACCGCGCCGGCGTACGGTGGCTCGGCTACGAGGTCCGCAACCTGCCGAGTGATCCCGCGACATTCTTCGCTGCCGACTCGTTCCAGGTGGCCGGCAACGTCAGCTCGGCGCTGCACACCTTCAAGCTCAGCCTCAATATCTCCACCTTCCCGAAGGAAGTGCAGGTGTTCGGGTTCGCGCGCAACAACAATGGTACGCGAGCCTACGCGCTGCTCAGCGACGGTGTCACGCAACGCGGTGACACGGTCGACGTCGTCGCCGGTCTAACGCGCAACCTGCCGGCGGGCGGCGTCATTGCCGACGCGCTGTATCACAAGCCGACCAACCGTCTCTACCTGAGCAATATCGAGCGCGACGAGCTCGAGGTCTTCGACCTTGGCGACTCGACGTTCCACCCGCCGATCGCCGTTGGATCCCGTCCGTGGGGCATCGCCGGGTGGCCGGCAAATCGCGACGGCACGATGGGCGACACGCTGCTCGT
>DASYXE010000621.1:0-14809 GCA_035935375.1 Gemmatimonadaceae bacterium
TCTCCTACTACCTGTCGGCTGCACAATTCCGCCCCGACATTGGCGGCCTGTTCGTCCGGACGCGCGGTCCGGCCGCAGACGCGCAGGAGTCGATTCGCCGGCATCTGCAACGCGTGATGCCGGGGGCGTCGTACGTGCTCGTCGGTCCCTTGAGCGAGTTGTTGAGCGAGGAAACGCGGTCATGGCGTCTCGGCGCGACGATGTTCGTCGTGTTCGGCTCGCTGGCGCTGGTGCTCGCCGCCATCGGTCTCTACAGCGTGGTCGCCTACAACGTCGCGCAACGCCGTCACGAGCTCGGCGTGCGCGCAGCGTTAGGCGCGCGGATGGGCGATCTGGCGCGGCTGGTGGTGCGCGACGCGATGCGGCTCACGGTCATCGGCGTCGCGATCGGCACGGGCATCGCGCTGTTCGTGGCGCGGTGGGTCACACCCCTGTTGTTCCGGGAATCGCCGCGCGATCCGTGGGTGTTCGGCCTGGTCGCGGCCGTGCTCCTGGGTGTCGCCGCGCTCGCCAGCTTCCTGCCCGCGCAGCGCGCCGCGCGCGCCGATCCGATGCGAGCCCTGCGATCGGATTGACGCGCGCGCGGCGCCGTGACCTTCACCGCTCGGCGTTGAGCGCGACCGCCGGTGCCACGCGGGACGCCCGCCACGCCGGCACCAATACGGCCACGGTCGCGCACGCGCCCAACACGGCCAGGGCAACCACCACCGAGACGGGATCGGTGGCCGGCACGTCGTGCAGCTGCGATTGCAGCGCCCGCGCCGCGAGCCACGTCGCCGGTGCACCGACCACGATGCCTAACGCCACCATCCGCAGCCCATCGCCCAACACCAGGCGCAGCACATCGCCCCGGGTCGCGCCGAGCGCGCTGCGCAACCCGATCTCGCCGGTGCGTCGTGTCACCGCGTACGACATGACGCCGTACAGTCCCACCGCCGCCAGCAGCAGCGCCGCCACGCCGAACCCGAACGAGAGGTTCACCAGCAGCCGGTCCTGGCGTATCGACGCCCGCACGCGAACCGACAGCGGATTCACCGCCACAATGGGCAGCTCCGGGTCGACCGCGGCGATCGCCGCCCGCACCGCCCCGACCTCGAGGGCCGGGTTGCCGATCGTGCGAATCGCGAGCGACATCCCAGGATCGTCGGTGTCGCTGATCTGCTGTGC
This sequence comes from Gemmatimonadaceae bacterium, assembly GCA_035935375.1. Classification (GTDB taxonomy): domain Bacteria; phylum Gemmatimonadota; class Gemmatimonadetes; order Gemmatimonadales; family Gemmatimonadaceae; genus JADGGM01. Next base: position 1,168 of record DASYXE010000621.1, read on the forward strand.
GTACGGCGTGTACGCGCGCCGCACCGGCGGCCCGCCTAACGAATGATCCTGCACGTCCGCGATCACGCCGACCACCGTCGACGGCGCCTTGGGGTCGAAGTAGATGGCCTGGCCCACGGCGTTGCGTCCGCCGAAATAAAACCGCGCGGCCGCGTCGTTGATCACGATCACGCTCGGCTGCTTGGGGCCGTCGCGGGCGTCCAGGTCGCGCCCGCGCAGCAGCGTCGCGCCGATGCCCTGGAGATAGCCCGGTCCGACCAGGTCGTAGTTCAGCAGGCTGTCGGCGCTCGTCTGCCCCGCGAATCCCGGTACCGCCACGAGCGCCGAGCCATCGCGTCCGGCGAACAAGCCGTTCTGCGAGTAGGTGACCGCGCGGACGCCCGGCAGGCTCCCGATCCGCGCGATCAGCTGGTCGCCTAACGTAAGGAACGGCTGTCCCGTGATGCCGAGCCGCGTCGGGTCGACATCCGCCACCAGCAGGTGCTCGCGGTCGAGCCCCATGCGCTCCGTTTCGACGTGCCGGAGCCCCCGCGACAGCAGCGCCGCCGCGGTGAGCAGCACGAGCGACATCGCCACCTGGAGCGGCACGAGCAGGCGCCCCACGGGCACCCGCCCGCCGCGCGATCCGCCCACCGTGCGGCCTAACGATCGCATCGGGGACGCGACGTCGCCGCGCGACGCCCGGAACGCCGGCACCACGCCGAAGCACAGCGTCGCGCCGACCGCGATGGCGAGCGTGAACACCATGACGGGCCAGCTCACCCGTGCCGCGGCCGCCGCGCTGTCCGCGGTGGCGGCCGACACGAGCGCCCGGCTCCCCCACCACGCCGCCGCGAGGCCGAGCCCGGCGCCTAACGCACCGACCAGGGCGCTTTCCGTCGACAGCTGGCGCACCAGCCGGCCGCGCCCCGCGCCCAACGCCAGGCGGAGACTCATCTCCGGCCCGCGCGCCACCGCCCGCGCGAGCACCAGATTGGCGAGATTGAGACACACGATGAGCAGCAGCACGCCGACGCCAACCTGGAGCGTCACCAGCGCCGAGCGAAACGAGCGCCTCACCGACGAAATCCCTTGCGCGCCCGACACCACGTCGACCGGCGCGTGCACGTACCGCGCCGCCTCGTCCGGCGAGGCCGTGGTAGAAACCAGGATGGTGCGTATGAGCGACGTGAGCTCCGCACGGGCTCCTGCCAAGGTTGCTCGGGGCGCCAGCCGGCCGACCATCAAGAGCCAACACGTTCCGCGATCCATCATCGGCGGACCATGCGGCTCGAGCGCCGGCCGCATCTCGATCGGGAGCCAGATGTCCGTTGGGCGCTCGACGATGTCGCCCGTGAAGCCGCGTTGCGTCACCCCGACCACGGTGAGCTTGACGCCATCCACCGCGATGTCTCGGCCGATCACATCGCGCGCGCCGTTGAGACGGTCTCGCCAATACGCGTCACTGATCACCGCGACCGGCGACGAACCGGCGGCGCCGCCTTCCGGCGCGCCGAAGATCCGACCGCGTTGCGCGCGTACGCCGAGTACCTCGAAATAGTTCTCCGACACGAAGCGGCCATTGGGATGCTCGAACTCGCCGTTAGGCCTAAGGCGAACATCCAACCGGCCGGCCGTGCCGGTCGCAGCAAGGCCCGATAGGGTTCGTGTACGACCCCGCACATCCCGGTACAGGGGCACCGAAATCAGATCCGGCCGCGCGCCGCCGGTCGTGTTCCCGTTGACCGCCGTCAGCTTCCCGATCGCCACCAGATCGTCAGGCTGCCGCACGGGCAGCGGCCTGAAGAGAACGTTGTCGACCACGGTGAAGATGGCGGTGTTGGTGCCGACGCCCATCGCCAGCGTGAGCACCGCCACAGCGCCGATGACAGGTTCCTTCACCAGCCGCCGCGCGCCAATGCGGATGTCCTGCGCCACGGCGGCGAGCTGCTCGCCGATGCCGAGCCGCCGGTCCCGTCTGGCCGCGGACCGCCGCAGCCGATCGCGCACCGCATCGTGTGCGCCGCCTAACCGGCGCAGCGCTTCGGCCTGCGCTTCGGCCCGCGTCATGCCGCGGGCCATGAGATCGTCCGATCTCGCCCGGAGAAAACTGGTCAGCTCCTCGTCCGCATCCGTCTGCGTCTCGCGCTCGCGCCGCGAGTCGAGACGGAACAGCCGGCGCACGCGCGCCGGCAACCGTGCATCGGCCATGGTCGTACCCTCAGGCGTTCGCCGTCCGGCTGTTCAATACCGACGTCAGGGCATCCACGTACTCGCTCAGCCGCTTCGTCTCCGCGCGCAGATGAGCGCGGCCGGCCGAGGTCAGGCGGTAATAGCGCGCGCGACGACCATTCTCCGTCACTCCCCATTCGGCCTCGAGGAGATGGCGCTCTTCCAGGCGATGCAGCGCCTGCATGAGTGCGGCATCTTCCACGCTCAACCGTCCGCCCGATCGCTCCTCCAACCACTTCGCGATCTCGAACGCGTGCATGGGCGCCCACGACAACGTCTTGAGGACGAGGACATCGAGCGTGCCTTTCACGAGCGCCATACCCGAATCTCCATAGGGTAGTGTCTACCCCAACACTCTACCCCTAGGCGGCGCGCCGCGCAAGAGTGCCGTGGAACCGCCGAATGTCGGTGCGTCGACCGGCCTTTGTGACCGACCTCACAGGTGGTGACACTTAGATTTGTTGGTCGTACTCGACGTATCGAGACTCGCAGCTCGGTCTCCGACGCTGCCGCCGCCCAACGACGGGTCGCGGCTCCACCACTTCCGGGAGTTCTAGATGCGACGCGTCTTTACGCTGATAGCAGTCTTCACTCTGGCCGCCTGCGATCGCTCCGGATTCGGCACGGCCGGGCACGCCAACGCGGTCGATTCGGTTCGCGCGCTCAATGCGCAGCTCGCGCAGGCCCACACGGTCGCCGCGCAGCAGGATTCGCTCATGCAGGGCTTCACCCAGACGACCAAGCTGCTCGATTCCATCGACAGCGAGATCTCGCACGTGAAGGGCCTCAAGTCACACGTGCCGCTCGCCGTGCAAGGCGACTCGGCGCAGGACCCCAAGGCTGCCTACCGCGCGAACCTCCTCGGCAAGGTGAAGGACGTGACCGCGCTGCTGAACGCGAGCCGTGCCCGTGTGCGCCGCATGGCCTCGAACAACAGTGCGCTCCAGGGCCAGATCGCGCAGTACCAGCAGACCATCACCTCGCTCCAGGAGATGGTCGACCGGCAGAAGCAGGACATCCTCGTCCTAACGGGACGGGTCGACAGTCTGACGACGGCCAACACGCAGCTCGCCGCCGGCGAGGCCGCGGTCACCGACACCATGCACGCGCTGCGCCGCGAGAACAACACGGTTTACTACGTCATCGGCACCAAGGATGACCTCGAGAAGCGCGGTATCGTGGTCGAGGAAGGCTCCAAGTTCCTGTTCTTTGGACACCATGCGCTCGTCCCGGCGCGCAAACTCGATCCGTCCGCGTTCACGGCGATCGACAAATTCGCGACGACGACGATCACCATCCCCAACCCCGACAAGGGCTACAAGATCGTGTCGCGCCAGGATCCGTCGTTGGTCGATCAGCCGCTCACGTCGGCCGGCAAGCCCGGCACCGAGCTCCACATCTCGGATCCGACGTCGTTCTGGTCGGCGTCCAAATATCTGATCATCATCGCGGGCTGACCCGCCGCCGCCCAACGCAAACGGGGCGCGGTGCATTCGCACCGCGCCCCGTTTCCCTTGGGCGGCTCCTCGCTCCGTTAGTCCGCCCGCGGCGCGACGCCGCGCGCCACCGACGCGCTGTAGCGCGTCGGCAGCGCCGGCGTCCCCCCCGGCGACGACGGCCGCTTCGTCCGCTTCTGCTCGTACATCAACGCGTCCGCCCGGTCGAGCAGATCGTCTAACGGACACGGGAAGTCGGGATCGTAGTACGCGATCCCCATGCTCACCGACAGCCGGTAGCGCCGATCCGGCCGCTCGTTGCGTCGCGTCAGGTTGTCCTGCAGCCGCGTCACCCAGTGCTCCTGCGCCAGGCCCACCGTCTCGAGCGCGAGCACCACGAACTCGTCGCCGCCAATGCGCGCGATGATGTCCGATTCGCGGAAGGTTTCCTTGAGCAGGTCCGCCGTCTCGATCAACGCCAGGTCGCCTTCGCGATGGCCGAGCGTGTCGTTGATCTCTTTCAGCCCGTCGAGGTCCACGAAGATGTGCGAGACCCGTTTCCGCATCCGGTCCGCCATCTTCATGTGCTGGCGCGTCAACGTCTGGAACCCCCGACGATTGTACAGGCCGGTGAGATCGTCCACCAACGCCATCGCGCGGAGCGCCATCTGCAACTGATGTCGCTCGATCGCGTAGCGAATGGCGCGCACGAGCATGGCGCCGTTCGTGTGGTCGCCGCCGATGCACTCCTCGGCGCCGGCTTTGAGGGCGCGCACGGCGATCGCGTCGTTTTCTTCTGCCGCGAGCACGACGATGGGGATCTCGGGAGCGTGATCGCGCAGGCGCGCGATGCGATCGAACGCGGCCGCATCGCTCGCACCGAGCGACACGAGCATCGCGTCGAAACGGTCATCGGAAAGAATGTGTTGGGCGTGGGCGACCTCGGTTGCGCGCACGAGATCGACCGCCGGAAGTCCGCCCGCGGCCAACGCGGAGATGAGCTCCGGCACCTCCAGCTCGCGTTCCGACACGAGCAGGATTTTCGTTCCGTCGGCGCTCATCGTTACCGCTCCTCTCCACCACACCGCCCACAGACCGGCATCACTCGCCGGCTGCTCCGGGCGGATGATGGATTCCGTACTCGCGCATCTTCCTCGCGAGCGTTGGACGCGAGATGCCCAAGATTCGAGAAGCGGCGCTGCGATTGCCGCGCGTGATCTGCAGCGTCATCTGCACCGCTTCTTTCTCAATGGCATCGAGCGCCTTGCCTTCCGGCGGGATGCGGATTTCGCGAACTGGACCCGTCGCGCGAGTCGCGGGCAGCGTCGTGCGCTGCTGAATCATCAGATGGTCCGCGTGGATCGCGCTCCCATCGCTCAAGATGGCCGCATGTTCAATTACATTCTTGAGCTCGCGAATGTTCCCCGGCCACGTGTGCGCGCGCAGGGCAGCCACGGCATCCGCCTCGAGCGTTTTCGGCTCGAGCTGCTGCTGCCGCGCCAGATCCGCCAGAAAGTGACGCGCGAGGAGCTCGACGTCCCCATCGCGCTCGCGGAGCGGCGGCAATGCGATGCGGAAGACGTTCAATCGATAGTACAGGTCCTCACGAAACTCCAACCGCGTCACGGCATCATGGAGCGCCATGTTGGCAGCCGCAATAATGCGGCAGCTGATCTCGATTTCTTGCAGTCCGCCCAAACGTCTGACGCGACGCTCCTCGAGCGCCCTCAAGAGTTTCGGCTGCAACCGCGGCGGCATTTCGCCGATCTCATCGAGGAACAGTGTGCCGGTCGATGCCAACTCCATCAGGCCACGCTTCTGCGCACGCGCATCGGTGAATGCGCCGCGCTCATGTCCGAATAACTCCGATTCGAGCAGCGTCTCGGGTATCGCCGCACAATTGACGGCGACGAATGGCTCGCCGCGCGTCGGACCCGCGTAGTGGATTCCGCGCGCGAACAACTCCTTACCTGTGCCCGTCTCGCCGACGATCAGAACGGTGGTGAGCCGGCTGCCCGCTACTTTGCGCGCGCGATCGAGTGCGTCCCCCAACGCGGCGCTCGCGCCGACAATGCTCTCGAGGCCGAGGGGCGTCGATTGGCGCGATGCGCCGTCGGTGGAGCTGGCTGACGGGAAGCTCGCGCCTAACGCCGGCACGATGCGCGGTGGCGACGAATTGGTTGCTCTCGCCGCGGCGTCGCGATTGTTGCCCGAAGCAACCGGGCCGTTGGATCTCGGGGAGTCGTCGGACGGGAAATCCGGCATGGGATTCGGGACAGGGTCAGTGCGCGATCGATCATTCGCGCACGCTGGGTTCACGAAGAATCGACGATCGAGGATGGTGGCCGGTCTCGCTCAACCAGGCGGCGAAAGTCGCCTAGCTACAGCATTCGCTTCCGGCGGCATTCCGAGTCGTGCGTACGCCGCGCGGGCTTGCTCCCAAGCGGCTCGCGCAGGAGCCGTTTCGCCCCGCGAGGCGAGCACGTCACCTAGCTCCACGAACACGCGGGCACTCATCAACAGGTCTTCGCTCTGCGCGGCCAGCGCGCGTGCGCTCTCGAGCGACGCCACTGCCTGCTCGGTCGTGCCGCGCCTCGCTTCAACACGTGCTCTAAAACGAAGACCCTGCGCTCGACCGAGTCGGTCACCTCGGCTCGATGCGATGCTCAAGGCGCGTCGGCTCACGGCGTCGCCCTCGTCGGTATCGCCCGCCGCGAACGCGACTTCCGCCGCCGTGATCGACAACCGCTGTTTGAGCAGCGCGTCGCCGACCTGTTCGGCGATGGCGAGGCCCTCGGAGACGGCGCTGCGTGCTTCATCCAGTCTTCCGCGCTGGATGCGGAGCTGTGCGATGTTGTCCAACGCCCACGCGACGCCCGCGTCATCGCCCGCCTCTCCGAGCGCCCGCATGCTCAGCCGGAAGCGTTGGATGGCGTCTTCGACGTCCCCCAACAACGCCGACAGTGACCCGAGGTCGAGCTCGACGCGCGCGAACAGCGCGTGATCGCCGGACGCAACAGCGTTGAGCGAGGCGTCGTCGTACTGGCGTCTCGCGGCGGCGAGGTCTCCGCGGCGATGCGTGATGCGCGCGAGCGACGCTTGCGCGCGCGCGATGCCGATGGCGTAGCGGATGAACTGTGCGGTTTCCAGGCTTCGCCGGAAGAACGCTTCTGCTTCGCTCGTCGAGCCGACATCGAAGAGCAGTGCGCCCTGCCAGCGATGGAGGTCGGCGTGGAGCGGAGATGTCGGCGATCCGTCGATCAAGGCCAGCGCCATCTCGAACGCGACGCTCGCTTCAGCGACGCTGCCGCGGTGCTGGTGCTCCCGCGCCCGCGCGACGAGCTCGCGTGCCTCCTGCGCGTGGCTCCCGGGTCGCGTCGCTGGAAATCCGTGCGGCGAACGCGACTCGCGGCGAAAGTGCGTCTCGCGAGGGGTCACGAGGCGCGCTCCTTTCGATTTGCTAAGGGGATGCCTGCAGATGTAAACCGCATGCGCACGATCTCGGTAGCGGACTGAGGAGAGCTCCCGCTGGCGCAGGGTTTTGCAACCGGCATGCCCGGGTTAAGTCACTGTGTCTTTGTCGTTTAGGTTTTGCCTAGCGAGCGATTCGTGCACTCTGTTGCGAGAGATCGTTGCGGTCTGCAACGAAATGTTCTACGTGCCCGATCGCGATGGAGCCAGGACTCAATGCGAGCCGGCTGTGGCGTTCGAGGCCGTGGCCGCCACGTGCGCGTACACGGCTCGCGAGATGTCGACGATGAGCGATCGTGCGACGTTCTCGTCTGGAATGCCTCGCGTTAGGACGACAAGGATGTATGCAGGCGCCTCGCGCGGATACACGATCGCCGCATCGTGGAGATGCCCGGTAATCCACCCGGTTTTGTGCGCGACCGGTGTGCCCGGCGGCAGCCCCGCCGGAATCTCGGCGCTGAATTCCTGGTGCAGCAGGATGTCGCGCATCATGGCGCAGCTGGCGCCCGACGCTGCACGATTCGTCTGGATCGCATCGAGAATCGTCGCGAGATCTCGCGCCGAGATCATGTTGTTGAGACCGCGCTCGAAGGCTTTGTCGTCTTCCACGCCGCGCAGCACGTGCGTGTGCGTGGCGCCGAGCTGCCGCATGAAGTCCGTCGTACGATCGGCGCCCGCGAGAGCAATCAACGTGTTGGTCGCGAGATTGCTCGATCGATCGATCATGTGATCCATCAAATCGCGCACGGTGACGCGAGTGCCGACGAGCTTGTACATCGCGCTGTCGGAGTCGTCGCCGGGATCGAGCGTGTAGGCGGAGCTGTCGACGATCGATTTGAACTGATTCTCGACGAGAATCGGTTTGTCGAGCGAAAGGGTGTGTTGATCGATCTGACGGAACAACTCGATCATCACGGGCACCTTCATGGTGCTCGCCGCATGGAACTCTGTATCGGCGTCGATGTACAGCGAGTCGATGCCATCCAGTCGCCTAAAAGCGAGGCCAACTTGCGCGCCGGGCACTTGGGCGATGCGCGCCCGAATCAGCTGCGCGAGCGAATCGGTGGGCGAGTGCGACAGCGCGAGCGCTAGCGCGGTCAGGAGCACATGCATGACGCGAATATACGAGGGCGCGCGACGTCGGGAAGCGTGGGGTTGCTTTCGTAGTGTTGACTCGTATTGCGTTATGCCAGCACGCCGGTCACCTTGGGGCAACCCCTTGCCTTCCGCCACATGACGCAGAGCCAAAGCGAAAGCGGCGCGGACGCTCCACCGATTCATGGCAAGCGGGAGCGGCTGCGCTTCACCGACTTCCGCTTCCGCCGCGCAAGCGACGGTCGATGCTCAGCCGAAGTCGAGCTCGAATGGGTCGAAGGACAGAAGGTGCGCGGCACCGCCTCCGGACAATCGAGTGCGACCGTCGATCTTCGCGTGGCCGCGGAAGCGGGCCTCCGCGCGATCGAGAGTTTTTCCGACGGCGGTCTCGCCTTCGAGCTGATCGGCGTCAAATCCATCCGTGTGTTCGATGCGAACGTCGTCATCGTTTCGATCGTCAATCGGCACGATGGCCCGCAGAAGCTGCTCGGCTCCTGCTTGGTCGAAGATGACCCGGTGCGCGGTGCGGTGATTGCCGTATTGAACGCCACGAACCGCGTGCTCGGCAACTTCATCGCGACGCGCTAGGAGTCACCGTTTTGCGGACTGACGTGTGCCCAACGAGCTAACGACGCCCAGAGTGCGGAACGCGGCGATCTTGATCGCTGTGATGGTGCTGCCCGCGTGCCATTCCTCGCGGCCCACGCCGGCGCCGACGCCTGTGAGTACGACGGCCCAAGCGGCCGACACGACAGCACACAACGCAGCCGCAGACAGCGCCGGCGACACCTCGAAGGTTGCGTCGCCAGCGGTGACGGGCGAAGCACTCCAGATTTTCGGCGACACGCTCGCGCAACCGGTGCCGGCGATGACGGCCGACTCGGTGGTCGCGCCGGTAGACTCCGAACCCACCTGGGATATTGACGTCCGCTCGTTCGAGACGCGGTCGCGGGTCGCGTATTTCGTCAATCACCTGCAAAACGATGCGCACGATCGGTTCGGCGACATGCTGGCGCGCGGCGGTCGCTACGAGAAAATGATTCGCGGAAAGCTCAAGACGGCGGGCCTTCCGCAGGATCTCACATATCTTGCCCTCATCGAAAGCGGGTACGACCCGCATGCGTATTCGAGCGCAGCGGCGGTGGGCCTCTGGCAGCTCATGTCGAGTACGGCGCGCGGCGCGGGACTCCGCGTCGACTGGTGGGTAGACGAGCGACGCGACCCCGTCCGCTCCACGGATGCCGCAATCAAGTTCCTCGGCTGGCTCAACGATCAATTCGGCTCGCTGTACCTCGCGGCGGCGGCCTACGATGGTGGTCCGGGTCGTATCGCCCGCGGGCTGTCGCGCTATGCGGACGAGCTCGAGGGGCAGTCCGGCGACGAAGCATTCTTTGCGCTTGCGGAGAAGGACTACCTTCGCGCCGAAACGCGCGACTACGTACCGAAGCTGATCGCGGCCGCGCTCATTGCGAAGGACCCGAAGCGCTACGGCTTCAACATCAGCTACGATTCTGCGTTCGTGTACGACTCGGTGCGGGTGGGTCCGTCGACTCCCTTGGCGGCGGTGGCGAAGGCCGCGAACACGACGACCGCATCGATCCTCGACTTGAATCCCGAGGTCCTGCGCGGCATGACGCCGCCGCACGACTCGTTCACCGTCCGTATTCCGTTAGGCACCGTCGGTTTTGATTCCGCGTTCGCGGCGCTCCCGGCGGCGGATCGCACCGCGTACAAGCGGTCGGCCTCTCGCAAGAACGACACGATGGTGCGACTCGCAGATCGCGCGGGCATCTCGGTAAAGCAGCTCGAGTGGTACAACCCAACGCTCAAGTCGACGCGCCGCGGGCGCGTGGCGGCCGGCGAGACGGTGCTCTTTCCGACGGCGGCGGTCGTGTCGGCCGCGCGAGACGTGCCCGATCCGTCGATCGAGCGCTACGGGTCGTCGGGACGATCGATCACGCACGTCGTGCGGAAGGGCGAATCGTTAGGCCTGATCGCCAAGCACTATCACACGTCGGTCAAATCGCTCATGCGGCTGAACGGGCTGCGCAAGAGCATCATTTTCCCGGGTGAAGTGCTGCTCGTGAAGGGCTCGGCCCGTCGGACGTCGCACAAGTCCGTGCGCGCGTCGCGCGCCACGAAATCCCACGACAAGGTCGCCGAGTCGGGAAGCCATTCGCAGTAAGGCGGCGAGGACGGAAGGCCAAACGAAGACGGGGAAGCGCGTGTGCGCTTCCCCGTCTTCGTGCATCCACTGCAGGCCGGCCCGTCAGTTCACGACGCCGGTGCCCGTATAGCCCTTCATGACCAACTCGTCGTAGCCGTTGCGCGGATCGACGCCCAATGACCGGAGTGTCTCCACCGCCTCCGGGCCGCGGTTGTACACCAGGAGCGCGAGCCGGAGGTCACCGTGGTATTGGTCGATGAGCGACCGCAGGTAACGGAACCCCAGGCGCAGGTTGGTGCGCGGGTCGTACAGCTTTTCCTTCGTGATCGTATGGTCGAACCATCGGGCCGTGGCCGGCATCAACTGGGTGAGGCCAACCGCACCAACGCTGCTCATGGCGTGCGGGTTGAACTCGCTCTCGACGTTGACCACACGGAACCCCAGGTCGGCGTCGATACCTTCCGCCTCGGCGATATCGTAGACGTCGCTCGCCAGCTTCGCGTCCACCTTGTACTTGCCCGAGTATTCGAGGATGGCGTTCGCCCGGTCGAGGCGGGCCCGGGTGAGCTCGAGCTCCCCGCGGGTGGCGTCCAACTGGGACCGCAGATCCTTCGCCTCGTGACCGAACGAAAAGCCCGAAAAGGCGGAAGCTTCCGCCGAGCGCGGGCGCTCATGAGGAATCAAGGCGACCGAAACCGCCAAACCGGCAACGAGAAGCAGCTTCTTGATACGCTCGTTGCGGCGAACCCGATCACCGCGATAGACGTAACTCTGCTGTCTGCCGTGCACTAGGGTTCTCCTTTTGGAGAGTGTGCGACCGGTACTACTGGACCACGCCTACTCGATCGCCCAGGTAGGGCAACCGACGTGCCGTCATGGGTGAACAAAATGTCCCGACCGTCCGCCGTCCTTTTCTAACAAACGGATGTCAGTAATTGTCATGGTCCTATCTATCGATTTGGCCATGTCATAGACGGTGGTCAGACTCACGGCAACCGCCGTGATCGCCTCCATTTCGACACCGGTGCGATCATTTGTTCTGGTGGTCGCCTCACACGTGACGCCGGGCAAGGATTCGTCCAGCGTAAGCACGACTTGGACGTCGGTAAGGGAAAGCGGGTGGCAGAGCGGAATTAGCTCAGAGGTTCGCTTGGCAGCCATTATTCCGGCAATTTTTGCCACTCCGAGCACATCGCCCTTGACCAAGGCGTTTTGCTGAATCGCCCTGTACGTGTCGGGCTTCATTCGGATTGAACCCGTGGCGCGGGCGAAACGCTCGGAGACCGGCTTGGTGCCGACATCCACCATGCGTGCCTCGCCCGACTTGTCGACGTGTGAGAGCTTTTTCATGAGAGCCGGCCTCTTAGCTCGCGCACCACGTGGGACGCCAGAAGCTGTGGGCTGACGTTTCCGTTCGCACGCAGACGAGCCTCGAGCACGACATCGATTGCGCGCGCGGCTGCAAGCGCGCCAGCGGCATCTCCGCGTCCGAGCGCGCCGCGCGCGCGCTCGCGGAGCATCGCGGTGAGTGCGTCGAGCGCATCGGTGAACGGACCGCGTGATCGAGAAGCGCCGAGGCTCATCACTGCTTTCACGCGATCGGGCGGCGAGAGCGAACCGTCTGCTGCTTGGAGCAGAGCCGCAGCGGTCGACATCGCCTCACGTCTCGTCTGTGCGCCGAGGAGTGTGCCCGGGGCGCCGGCGGCGAGTCGGACGCGCTCGTTCGCTGATTTCGGCAAATCGGTGTGATCGAGTGCAGCGGCGAACCTCGGCATCTCGATCAACTCGCGGACATCGCGCTCTGGCAGAAGCGGAACGCGCACCGCGACGACACGGGAGCGCACGGTGGGCAAGAGAGCGCCAGGTTCGCTCGTCGTGAGAATGATGGTCGTATCGGCGGGCGGCTCTTCTAGCACCTTGAGGAACGCGTTGGCAGCGAACTCCGCACCCTCCTGGGGCACCATGCGCTCGGCGTCTCCGACGACGAACACCTTTCGCTTCGCGAGCGCGGGCGTTTGGGCTGCGAGCTGCACGAGCGCGCGTACGCTCGCGACGTAAATGCCTTCCGTGCCGGACGGCGAAGCGTAGAGTCCGTCGGCCTCGAGTCGGTCGTTCAGCGCGTCGGCGAGGTCGTCGGTGATCTCTGAGAGGTTTGCGTCGGATTCGGTGCGCGGTCGCGGAAAGAACCAGCGCAGATCCGGGTGCCCGAGCGCCGCCGCGAATCGACAGCTGTCGCATTTGCCACAGGGTCGCGGGCCGCCGGCTGGACCGCTGCAGAGCATATATTCGCCTAACCAGAGCGCGAGGCGCTGCTTTCCGACTCCGCGCGGGCCATGGAACAGCAAGCTGGCCGGCAGGCTGTCACGCGCGATCGCGTCCGTGAATTGCCGGCGTAACTCGTGGTGGCCGACGAGAGGAATTAACGGCACGTCCCAATATACCGAACAGGCGCGGCGCTCACGCGGTGACTCGTTGCCGGAGGAGCGTGGCCGCGCGCTCCAATTGATCGGTTCGTCCCATCACGAGGATGGTGTCGCCGGGGTGCAGGACTTCGTCGCCGCTGGGGCTCGCGACGAGTCCACCGCCCTCGCGCTGGATAGCGACGACCGTCGCGCCGCTGCGCTCGCGGAAGCGGACATCGGACAACGGCTCACCCGTGGCGGGCGCGCCTGGCTCGACGCGCATGACGACCAGCGTGACTTCTGTGAGAAAGCGGCTCAGATCTTCTACCCGGACGCCCGTGTCGGGCAACGGTCGGAACATCTCGTCGTACTGGCCGCGCACGCTGCGCACTTCGCGCTCGATGACGTCGCGCGGGACGAGATAGCGGCGCAACACGCGCGTGAACACCTCGATCGCGGTCTCGAACTCTTCCGGCACGACCTCGCCGCTGCCCAACTTCACGAGCGATCCGATCTCGCGCATGTATCGGGTGCGCACGATCACGTGAACAGCGGGGTTGAGTCGGCGCACACTGGCAACGATGGCGCGCGTCGCGGCAATGTCGGAGATCGCGATGACCAGCACCCGCGCGCGTTCGACGCCGGCGTGGTGGAGGATCTCCGCGCTCGACGCGTCGCCGTAGAGCACGGGCTCACCGCGACGGCGTTCCTGGCGCGCAATGCCGGCATTGGAGTCGATCACGCGATACGCGATGCCGACATCGCGGAGCACGCGCGCGAGGTTGCGGCCGTTGAACCCGAAGCCGACAATGATGACGTGGTCGGCAATGGGCGCGTTGGGCGGCATGGTCGGGCCGGTC
>DASYXE010000622.1:0-4044 GCA_035935375.1 Gemmatimonadaceae bacterium
AGGCGCCTGGTGCCGCGCGAGACCGTGGGCATCCGCTGGACACGCACCGTTCGTGGCGATACGCCCGGCCTCGATGACGCACTTGAGCTCCGCAACCTGGGGCTCGAGCCGATCACGCTGCCGGTGACGCTGATGTTCGATGCGCGGTTCGAGGACATCTTCGCCGTGCGCGGATTGTTCCAGCAGTCGTTAGGCATCCGCCACGCGCCGCGATGGCGCGGCCGGTCGCTCGCGGTGGCGTACGACGGACGCGACCACTGCCGGCGCGTGCTGACGATCGCGTTTTCGCGAGCGCCCGAGCGCCACCACGGCCAGACGGCCCGATTCGCGATCCACCTCCCGCCGCGCCGCGCCGTCACGTTAGGCATAACGCTCCGCATTGACGAGCGCGCCGCGAGGCCCGTCGCCGGCGGGCGCCGCGCGTCGGCGCGCACGCACAGCACCCACCTGGCCGCGCCCCGCCGCGCCTTCGCACAGGGCCCTCGCACCAGCATTACCTGTGACAACCCGCTCCTGAGCTCCGTCCTCGAGCGCTGCTTCGCCGATCTGGGCGTCCTGCGCAGCAGCATCGAGGGCGAGGAGTACTACGCCGCCGGCGTACCGTGGTTCGCCACGCTCTTCGGGCGCGACGCCGCCATCACGGCCATCCAGATGCTCGCCTACGCCCCGGGCATCGCCGAGCAGACCGCGCGCCTGCTCGCGTTCTATCAGGCGCGCGAAACCGATCAGTGGCGCGACGAGCAGCCCGGGAAGATCCTGCACTCCATCCGCGTGGGCGAGATGGCGCGACTCGGTCTCATCCCGCACACGCCGTACTACGGCACCGTGGACGCCACGCCGCTCTTTCTCATCCTCATCGCGCGGCACGCGCTGTGGACCGGCGATCTCTCCCTGTTCGCCGAGCTGCGCGAGAACGTCGAGCTCGCGCTCACCTGGATGTCCGATGGCGCCGACTCGAACGGCGACGGCTACATCGACTACGTGAGCACGTCCGAGCACGGCCTCATCAATCAGGGTTGGAAGGACTCCGGCGACGCGATCGTCACCGCGTCCGGCAGGCTCGCGTCACCGCCCATCGCGCTCTCGGAAGTGCAGGGGTACGCGTTTCTCGCGCGCGTCTTGATCGCCGACCTGTACGAGCGTGTCGGCGACACACCGCGCGCGACGACGCTGCGCGCCGAAGCGGACGGCCTGCGCGCGCGCTTCGAGCGCGACTTCTGGCTCCCATCGTTAGGCTGCTACGCGCTCGCCCTCGAGCGCGATGACCGGCCCCTCGGCGTGGTGACGTCCAACGCCGGCCAGGTGCTCTGGTCGCACATCGCGAAGCCCGCGCGCGCGCGCCGCGTCGCCAAGCGCATGATGGCGCCCGACATGTTTTCCGGTTGGGGCATTCGCACGATGTCCACACGCGAGCGGCGCTTCAACCCCGTCGGATACCACCTCGGCACCGTGTGGCCGCACGACAACGCGCTCATCGCCACCGGATTCCGCCACTACGGACTCGACGCGGCGGCACGGCGCGTGTTCGCCGGGCTGCTCCGAACCGCCGCGTACTTCCGGTCGTATCGCCTGCCCGAGGTGTTCGCGGGATTCGCGACGAGCGAGTTCCAGACGCCGGTGCGCTATCCCGTCGCGTGCCACCCGCAAGCGTGGGCCGCGGGCTCCGTGCCGTATTTGTTGGGCGCTTTGTTAGGCCTCGAGCCGGACGGCTTCGCCGGCCATCTGCGCGTCGTGCGTCCGACGCTGCCCGATGGCGTGAACCGCTTGGACGTCCGCAACCTGCCGGTGGGCACGTCGCATCTGTCGATCCGCTTCACGCGCGTCAAGAAGCACCGCGTGGACGTGGACCTGTTGTCGGCCAGCGGATCGCTGGAGCTGGTGGTGGAGGAGCGGGCGTGACGGGCGCGCTGCGTTAGGCAGGAGGACGGCGCGCCGCGTCCACGAGCGCGGCGAGCCGGTCGAGCGCCTGGCGCGGCGTCAAGTCGTCGGGCTCGATGTCGCGCAGCAGCGCCACGACCGGATGCGGCGCGTCCGCGAACAGCGCGAGCTGCTCCGATGGCGCCGCCGCGTGTCCCGGCACCACGAGGTGGCCTCCCTCGAGGCGGTGCAGCACCTCCCGCGCCCGCGCCAACACCGCCGACGGCAGCCCCGCGAGCCGGCCGACCTCGATGCCGTACGACCGATCGGCGCCGCCCACAGCCAGCGTGTGCAGAAACAGCACCTGATCGCCGACCTCGCGCACCATCACGTTATAGTTGCGAACTGCTACTAATTCATCGGCCAGCTGCGTCAGCTCGTGGTAGTGCGTCGCAAACACCGTCTTGCATCCCACGCGGTCGTGCAGGTGTTCGCTCACCGCCCACGCGATCGAGACGCCGTCGTAGGTCGAGGTCCCGCGACCGATCTCGTCCAGCAGCACCAGGCTGCGCCGCGTGGCCGTATGCAGAATCGCGCTCGTCTCGGCCATCTCGACCATGAACGTCGACTGCCCGCGCACCAGATTGTCGCTCGCACCCACGCGCGTGAACACGCGGTCGGCGATCCCGATCCGCGCGCGCGACGCCGGCACGAAGCTGCCCATCTGCGCCATGAGGACGATCAAGCCGATCTGCCGCAGGATGGTCGACTTGCCCGCCATGTTGGGCCCGGTGAGGATGATCACGCGCGCCCGCTCGTCGAGCGACAGGTCGTTGGGGATGAACTTGTCGCGCGGCATCATCCGCTCGACCACCGGGTGGCGGCCGGCCACGATCTCGAGATCGAACTCCTCCGTCATCGTCGGCCTGACGTAACCTTCCCGTTCGGCCACCTCGGCGAGCGACGCGAGCACGTCGAGCGCGGCGACGATGGCCGCCGCGCGCTGGAGGCGCGACACGTGCGCGCCGGCGCGCACGCGCAGTGCCTCGAACAGCGTGCGCTCGCGCACCTCGAGCCGCTCCGACGCCGTCAACACCTTCTCCTCGTACTCCTTGAGCTCGGGCGTCACGTAGCGCTCCTCGCCCGCCAGCGTCTGGCGCCGCTGATAGTGCGCCGGCACGAGATGCCGGTTGGCGTTGGTGATCGAGATGTAGTATCCGAACACCTTGTTGTAGCCGACCTTGAGCGACCCGATGCCCGTCTGCTCGCGCTCCGCCGTTTGGATGCGCGCGATGGCATCCTTGCTCCCGTCGCGGAGCGCGCGCAGCTCATCGAGCTCGGCGTCCACGCCGTCGCGGATCACACGGTCGTCGCCCACCGCGACCGGCGGTGAGTCCACGAGGGTGGCCGCGATGTCGGCGGCGAGATCCGCGCACGCATCCCAGCGCGCCAGCATCTCGGCCACGAGCGCCGCCGACGCAACGCGCTGCGCCGCCGCCTCGACCGCGGGCAGCGCGGCGAGCGATGTGCCCAACGCACCGAGCTCGCGCGGCGTGGCGCGCGCCGCGGCTGCCTTGCCGGCCAACCGCTCCACGTCGCGCACGACATCGAGCGCCGCGCGCAGCGCAGCGCGCGCGAGCGGGTCGGACGCCAGCGCCGCGACGGCATCCAATCGCGCATCGATGGCTGCGCGTTGGGCGAGCGGGGCGAGCAACCACAGGCGCAGCAGCCGGGCGCCCATCGGCGTCGTCGTCCGGTCCAAGACGGCGAGCAGCGTCCCCGCCGTCCCGCCCCCGCGCAGCGATTCCACGAGCTCGCGATTGCGGCGGGTCATGTCGTCGAGCGGCATCGACGCGCCATCGTGCTCGACGATCGGCGCCGCGAGATGCGGGAGTCCCGACGGCTGCAGCTCCCGGAGATACCGCACGAGCGCGCCGGCCGCACCCACCGCCGCGGCGTCGTCGTGGCCGATGCCGAAGCCCTCGAGCGACGCGACACCGTACTGCCGCGCCAGATCGCCGGCCGCCAGCGATGGATCGAACTCCCACGCGTCGCGCTCGGTGACTAACGCATCCTCGTCGCGGGACGACGCGGCGCGGAATGCACCCGCGGGTGAACCGCGCGCCACCAGAATCTCGCTCGGCGCGAGGCGCGCCAGCACCGCCGGCGCGTCGGCGGCCGTCGATC
>DASYXE010000623.1:0-6834 GCA_035935375.1 Gemmatimonadaceae bacterium
CCCCGGCGGCGGTGGGAGCGGCGCTCGTGCGGCGCGTCGGGCTTCGCGGGTTCGCGGTCGCCCTCGGGCGTCCGCCCGCGGACCTCGGCGGACGCCTCGTCCCCCAAGTCGAGCACGGCGTCCACACCCGAGTCGGCGTCGTCCGCCGTGTCGACCAGATCGGGCTCGTCCTCGATGCGCTCGACGGCCAGCGGCGACCGCCGCTCGATCTCCGATTTGAGGTCGGCTAACGGAACGACACGCGTCTCGCCGTCCGTGCCCCGCAACGTGACGCGGTCATTGAAGATGTCGTTGGACACCACCTTCTCTTCGCCGCGGGTCGTGATGAGCACGCGTCCCTCTTTCGGGAAGCGCTTGCGCGCCTGCGCGTAGAACTCGTGCTCGTAGCGCAGGCAGCACATGAGACGCCCGCACGCGCCCGAGATCTGCGACGGGTTGAGCGAGAGCCGCTGGTCCTTCGCCACCTGCAGGTTCACCGGCCGCAGCTCGGGCAGCCACGACGCCGAGCAGTACTCGCGCCCGCAGCGTCCGATACCGCTCAGCCGCTTGGCTTCGTCGCGCACGCCGATCTGTTTGAGCTCGATGCGCGTGCGAAACGCGGCTGCGAGATCGCGCACCAGCGCGCGAAAGTCGACGCGGCGCTCGGCGGTGAAAAAAATGGTGAGCTTGCGGCGGTCCCACTGCCACTCGGCGTCGGACACTTTCATGATCAGGCCGTGCTGCTTGACCTTTTCCATCACCTTGCGGCGCGTGTCCTCGTCCTGGCCGCGGAGATCGGCGGCGCGCCGCTCATCATCGGCGGTCGCGTTGCGCAGCACCTTGCGCTCGGGCCGCGCGGCGCCGCATCCGTGCGAGCATCCGCCGCACCGGTGCTCGGCGAGCTCGCCCACCGAGTGGATGCGACCCAGATCCTCGCCGCGATCGGCTTCGACGATCACCGACGCGTGCACACGCGGGGGATCTTCCGTATCCCACAGGAAGAACTCCTTGCGATTGCCCTTGAACGCGACTTCGATCAGCTGCGTGGCCATCGTGCGCGGCTACTCGGCGTACTGTCCCATGGCGAGGAACTTCTCGCGGCGGCGCCGCACGAGCTTTTCGGGACGGTAGCGGCCTAACTCTTCGAGCGCGCGGCTCACGGCCTGGTGGACGGCCTGTGCGGCCGCCTCGTGATTGGCGTGGGCACCGCCCACCGGCTCGGGGATGATCTCGTCGATCACACCCAGGTCGAGCAGATCCTGCGCCGTGATGCGCAGGGCCGAGGCGGCGCGCTCGCGCATCTCGGGGCTCTTGCCGTCCTTCCACAAAATCGCCGCGCACCCCTCGACGGTGATCACCGAGTACACCGCGTTCTCCATCATCAGCACGCGGTCGGCCACGCCTAACGCGAGCGCCCCGCCCGAGCCGCCCTCGCCGATCACCGTCGTGACGATGGGGACCTCGAGCCGGCTCATCTCGAACAGATTGCGCGCGATCGCCTCGGACTGGCCACGCTCCTCGGCGCCTAACCCGGCCCAGGCGCCGGGCGTGTCGATGAACGTGATGACGGGGACGTGGAACTTCTCGGCGAGCTTCATGAGGCGGAGGGCCTTGCGATAGCCTTCGGGGTGCGGCATCCCGAAGTTGCGCTTGAGATTTTCCTTGGTGTCTCGTCCTCGCTGCTGACCGATCACCATCACCGTTTCGCCCTCGAGGCGTGCCCAACCGCCGACGATGGCCGCGTCCTCACGATAGAGCCGATCGCCATGGAGCTCGATGAAATCCGTGAACGCGAGCTGCAGATAGTCGAGCGTGAACGGACGCTTGTTGTTGCGCGCCACCTGGACGCGCTGCAGCGGCGACAGATTCTTGTAGACCTCGGCCCGCAACTCATCGAGCTTCCGCTCGAGCGGTGCGATTTCCTCGGTCACGCTCATCTGTCGCTTGCCCGCCGTCCTTTTCAGCTCGTCTATCTGCTTTTCCAGCTCAGCGATCGGCTTCTCGAACTCCATCGTCGTCGAGCTCGCCATGTCAGCTCCCGCGTACGAGTCGCACCCGATCCGGTCCGAGTAACGATCGCAGCTCGTTGAGGGCGGCGTTGGTCACCGCGATCCGCAAGGTCCGAGACCGGAGGCGCGCGCTGGTCCCGTTTCCGTCATTCCATCTGATCTCGAGCGGCGCCGAGCCAGCGTGCACTTCCACCGCTTCCCGCACATCGCGCATCACATCCGCCGACACGCCGGC
Organism: Gemmatimonadaceae bacterium; assembly: GCA_035935375.1. Classification (GTDB taxonomy): domain Bacteria; phylum Gemmatimonadota; class Gemmatimonadetes; order Gemmatimonadales; family Gemmatimonadaceae; genus JADGGM01. The sequence continues at coordinate 2,224 of DASYXE010000623.1, forward strand.
GCCCATGCCCAACTCGATCGAGACAGCGACGTTGCCCGTTGCGCGGTTCTGGTCGAACGGCGTGACGGACTCGACGATGAACACAGGATTGTCCGCTCCCTGGTCGCGTCGAGAATAGCTGCCGGAGAGTAGCACCGGCACGTCGGGTTTGATCTTGTCGCCGAGGAGGGTCCAGGCCTCCGGGAAAACCAGCACCTCCGAAGATCCCGAAAAATCCTCGACTGTCAACCGCGCAAACTCGGCTCCGCTCCGCTTGCTCACCTGCCGTTTGATGGCCGTGACGACCACGCCGAGTTTGATCGGTTGGTCGGTCCACGTACCGAGCTGGGCCACCGTGTGCGAGGCGAACAACTCGACTTCGGTCCGGTACGGTTCGAGCGGGTGCCCTGAAATATAGAAGCCTAAGATCTCCTTTTCCTTGGCCAGCCGATCGGCGTCTGACCAGGGCTGCACTGAGGGCAGTGTGCGGGCCGGAATGGTAGGCGCGGCTACGCCGCCCGAGGATTCGCCGAAGAGCGACACCTGTCCGCTCGCCATCTCCTCCTGTTTGAGCGCGGCCTCCTGCAGCGTGGAGTCGAGGGTTGCCAGATACTGCGCGCGGTGCCCGCCGAGGCTGTCGAGCGCACCCGATCCAATGAGCGACTCGAACACCCGCCTGTTGCACGTGCGGAGGTCGACGCGGTCGGCGAGATCGACGAGCGCGGTGAAGGGCCCGTCGCGTCGCGCGGCGAGTATCGCGTCGATCGCCGTCCGCCCAACGTTGCGGATTGCGCCGAGCCCGAAGCGCACGCGCTTGTCGCCAACGACGGTGAACTTGTAGCCGGATTCGTTGACATCGGGCGGCAGCACCTCGATGTCCATCTCGCGCGCTTCGTTGATGTACTTCACCACCGCGTCGGTGTCGCCGATCTGCGAGGACAACAACGCGGCCATGAACTCGGCCGGGTAGTGAACCTTGAGCCACGCGGTCTGGAACGAGAGCACCGAGTACGCGACGGAGTGTGATTTGTTGAATCCGTAGCGGCCGAACGTCTCGATTTGTCCCGCGATCTCCTCGATGATGCGCCGGTCGTAGCCGCGCTCGACGCTCCTCTCGATGAACTTGCCTAACTCTTTGCGAATGAGCTCGGCGTCCTTCTTGCCCACTGCCTTACGCAGCACATCGGCTTCGGCGAGCGAGATGCCGGCGAGGATCTGCGCGATACGCATCACCTGTTCTTGGTAGGTGATGACGCCGTAGGTGCCGGCGAGCGCGGACTCGAGCTCCGGTAAGGCGTACGTGACCGGCTCTTCGCCGCGCTTGCGGCGGATGAACACCTTGTGCATGCCGGCGTCCAGCGGCCCGGGACGCATGAGCGCGTTCGACGCGACGAGGTCGTCGAAGCGGTCGCAGCGCATGCTCCGCAGGAGATCCGTGGCCAGGGCCGACTCGAACTGGAATACGCCGGCGGTGCGTCCGGCGCGGAGCATCCGGTAGGTCTCGGGGTCCTCGAGCGGGAGCTGCGACGGGTCCAGATGCTCGCCGGTGTGCTCGGCGATCATCGCCAACGCGTCGTGAATCACCGTGAGGGTCGTTAGGCCGAGGAAATCCATCTTGAGCATCCCGGCCTTCTCGAGGTAATTCATGTCGTACTGCGTCACGACGACCGACTCATCTTCGGTGCCGCCGGCGCCTTTGGTCATCTGCGTGCAGACGGGCACGTAGTCATCGAGCGGCCCGGGCGCGATGACGACGCCGGCGGCGTGCACACCCGCGTGGCGCGAGAGACCCTCGAGGGCCATGGCGTAGTCGAGCAGCTGCTTGTAGCGCTCGTCGTGGCGGTAGAGGTTCCGCACCTCCGAGATCTGCTCGACCGCTTCGTTCACCGAGAGCGAATAGTTCGGCTGATTGGGAATCAGTTTCGCGAGCTGGTCCGTTTCCTGGGGCGTGAAACCCAACACGCGGCCGACATCCTTGATGACGGCGCGCGACTTCATCGTGCCGAAGGTGATGATCTGGCCGACGGCGTTGCGGCCGTACTTCTGCCGCACGTACTCGATCACCTCGCCGCGGCGCTCGAAGCAGAAGTCGACGTCGATGTCGGGCATCGACACGCGCTCGGGGTTCAAGAAGCGCTCGAACAGCAGGTCGAACTTGAGCGGGCAGACGTCGGTGATGCGGAGCGCGTACGCGACCAGCGAGCCGGCGGCGGAGCCGCGGCCCGGCCCAACGGGAATGCCACGTTCGCGCGCGGCGGCGATGAAATCGGCGACGATGAGGAAATAGCCGGCGTAGCCCGTCGTCGTGATGACGCCCAGCTCGTAGTCGAGGCGGCGGCGCACGTCGTCGGGGAGCGGGTTGCCGTATCGCTCTCGCGCGCCGGACTCGGCGAGCCTAACGAGCAGGTCGTTCTCGGTGGCCACGCCGTCCGGCAGCGGGAACGACGGAACGTGATAGGTCTTGCCCAACTCGATGTTGGTCTGGTCCGCGATGCGCAGCGTGTTCTCGAGCACGTCCGGACGGTCGGGAAAGTGCGCGGCAATCTCGGGGCCGTTCTTGAAATAGAGGCCGTCGTCGTAGCGCAGGCGGTCCGGCGCCTCGAGATCCTTGCCTAACCCAATGCAGAGGAGGACGTCGTGCGCGTCGTGGTCCGACCGCCTGAGGAAGTGCGCGTCGTTGGTCGCGATGACCGGCAGTCCGGTGTCCGACGCGAGCCGGAACACCTGCGCGTTGAGCCTGGATTGCAGGCCGCCCGCGTCATGGGCCTGCACTTCGAGGTAGTAGCGGCCGTCGAACACCTCGCCGTACCAGAGCGCGGCGGCCTTGGCGTCGTCGTAGCGGTCGTCCATGAGGTGCGTCGCGATCTCGCCGGCGAGGCACGCGGACGACACGATGAGTCCGTCGCGATAGTGTGCGAGCAGCTCGCGGTCGACGCGCGGCTTGCTGTAGAAGCCTTCGGTGTACGCCAGCGACGACAGCTTCACCAGGTTGCGGTACCCGGTTTCGTTCTCGGCGAGGATGATGAGATGGAAGTACGGCTTGGCGCCGGGCCGCGGCCGCGTACGCTCGCGGCGGTCACCGGGCGCGACGTATGCTTCCATGCCGATGATCGGGCGGAGCTTCGCCTTCTTCGCTTTCTCCTGGAACTCGAATGCCGCGTGGAGGTTACCGTGATCGGTAATGGCGAGCGCGGGCTGCTCGAATTCAAGCGCCCGCGCGATGAGGTCGTCGATCCGGTTGGCGCCGTCGAGCAGCGAATACTCGGAGTGGCAGTGCAGATGGACGAAGGACATCGCGTGTGGGCTGGTGGCGTTGACGGGCGGCACTCGCGCGGGCATCGGGCGAGGCGCGTGAACGCTACCGTAACATAGCGTCCGAGGGTCGCTCTCGCGAACCCGCGTCCGAAGCGTCGAAAAGTCCTGCGAGATGAGGGCGGACAAAGCCGGACACGAACGGACAAAGCAGGATTTTTGGGGTCTGCTGAGCTGCGTGTCGAGTGGTTCAAAATCAAATTTCGTTTCGTCCAGCCTTGTCCGACGGTGTCCGGGTGTGTCCGCTATCAACTCGTGGAAGGTCGCCAGACAGCGGAGGCGGACACGCGGGAGCTGTTGTGGAGCGGCGAAGCAGAGCAGTCCCGTACATGAGCGAGCGATTTCGGGTGCCCCGCTGCGCCGCGCCAAGTAGCTTTGCACGAGGGCCGCACGATCGGCGCACCTCGTTCAATTTCGAGCGGACGTGATCCCCGTGTCCGCGACTTGCTCCGTCGAGACTGATTTGCGACGCATCAGATCCAGGGTTTCTTGGGCGGGCTCTAGCTCGTGAAATTTCCTGCCCGCATTGTTCGGCGGACCCTCCTCGCGATCGTCGTACTCGTCGTGGCGTTTCTCGTGATCACGCCTGTGGGTCGATATCTCGCGCAGGCGGCATGGGAGGAGGGGAAAATTCTGGCGAGGCGCCGTTCGATCCGGCAGCTCATCGCGTCGCCCAAGACGGACCCGAATACGCGCGCCAAGCTCGAGTTGGTGCTCGACGCGCGGACGTTCGCCGCCGATTCGCTCCATCTCGACGCCGACCAGAGCTTCACCACATACAGCAAGCTCGATTCGGACACGCTCGTCCTCGTCGTGGGCGCCGCGTACCGCGACCGCTTGCGGCCGTACACGTGGTGGTTCCCGATCGTGGGTCGCGTGCCGTACAAGGGCTATTTCTCGAAGCAGGGCGCGTTCGACGAAGCGAAATCGCTCGAGGCGGAGGGATTGGATACCTATGTGCGTCCGGCGTCGGCGTTCAGCACGCTCGGTTGGTTCGAGGACCCGGTGGTGTCGAGCACGCTGCACGAGGATACGGCGAGTCTGGCCAACACGGTGATCCACGAGCTGACGCACAACACCTTTTATGCGCCCGGGCAGGCGGTGTTCAACGAGTCGTTCGCCAACTTCGTGGGCGCGCACGGGGCGATGCGGTTTTTCACAGCGCGTGGCGACACGCTGCACCTGCGCGCGAGCCAAGAGGATTGGGCGCGCGACCGCGCGTTAGGCGGGTTCTGGGAGGGTGTGTTCGACGCGCTCGACTCGGCCTTCAAAGCGCACCCGGCGAGCGAGCGCGATCGTCTCGCGGCGCGCGACACGGTG
>DASYXE010000624.1:0-1798 GCA_035935375.1 Gemmatimonadaceae bacterium
TTGACCACCGTGAGCGTTCCGTTGGCCCCGGTGCTGAAGGCTTCGCCGGTCGCGGGATTGAACACCGCGCCGTCGGAGCGGCCGGCGAGGGGCAGGGTATCGAGAATCGCGCCGGTGGTCGCGTTCAGGATGACCATCGTCGGCTGCGGCGGCTCGGCGGGCGGATTGCCGGATTGCGCGCACGCCGCGAACAGCACGTGGTGCGTGTCGTCGAGCGCCAGGCCGTTGCAGCGGCCGTGGTCGCCTAACGAATAATGCGCCGTGGCGCGCATCGTCTTGGCATCGATCACCGTCACGCTGCCCGCCGAGTCCTGCATCACGTCGTAAATCGTGCCGTGCCCGTCGGTCACCGCTTCCTCCGGCGTGCCGCCCAGATCGACCGTGCCGAGCACCGTCCCGTCTTTGGCATCGATGACGGTCGCGTTGTGCGTCGGGTGGCTGAACACGTACACGCGCCGGTTGAACGGATCGAAGAGGATGCCATCGGGGCGCGCCGGCGCGACCTCGATCTGCTTGATGACGGCGAGCGACTTGGTGTCGAACATGGTCACCGCCGGACTGCTCGAGAAACCGTGTCTGGACGCCGGGTCGACCACCACGCCCTGTCCCCCGGTATTCGGGATCTCGCCTGACGGAGCGAGCGTCTCGAGGTCGAAGACGGTAATGCGTCCGGGAATCTCCGGCTTTGCGGGCGTGCTGTCGGTGGCCGGCACGGCGCGTGCGCCGCCGCGCGGTATGTAGAGACGGCGCCCCGCGACATCGGCATACACGTAGTCGTAGCCACCGTCGCCACCGACCCGGGCCCGCTTGAGCACGTGATATGGCTCGGTGGTTGATGGTTGCTGCGCCGGGAGCGCGGCGCCGAGGAATGTCAGGAGCAACGTGGCGTAGAGAGTTGAGAGGCGCATGGTGGCGGTCCGTCGGAGAGGGATTCGCAACGAAGCTGCAATAACTTGCTGCCGGTGCGCCGGGAAACGGAAGCGCTGCGGCAGGGATTGATACGACGCGCTCTGCACATGGCGGTGCGCTATGCCTGATGTGATCGCTTCAACCGGGAGGTGGTCTTGGCCTTTCCTCGAGTCACTCGGATGCGCGGGGCGACGTGCCTCGCGACGATCTCGGCCGCCGCGCTCGCCGCGGCGTGCGCCACGACGCGCACGGCGGAGTCGTCCGGCAAGACGCTCTCACCGGGCGCGCATACGCTCACGGTGCCGAGGCTCGCCGAACCGGCCTCCGAGGTCACCGTCTTCGTGCAGCGCGCCACCGGCGATACCGCGATGCGGCGCGTGTCGAGCCTAACGGTAACGGGAAGCGCGTCGCCCGATCACGGCGTGCAGCTCACCAAGAATTGGGCGCCGCCGTTCCAGTCGAGCGACACGCTCGTGGTGGATGCCGCCACGCTGCGGCCGCGCTCCGAAGTGCTCGTGTTCAACAAGGTGCGGCGAGAGTACCGCTACGACGGCGCGCACGTCACGGGCGCCATTCAATATCCCGACTCGGCGCCGCGTTCGTTCGACAGCACGTTCGATGCGCCGGTGTTCGCGTTCAACGAGGTCGAGCCGCTCGTGCGCTCGCTCGCGTTTCGCACCGGGGTGACTGTGGTCGTGCCGTTGTTTTCCGAGGTCGATGCCGATCTCGAGCACGACACGCTCAGCGTCACCGGGTCCACGCGGGAAACGGGTGTCGATGCATGGGTGGTTCGATTTGCCGACCCGGTGATCACGACGCGCTACGTCGTCGACGCGCACACGCGGGCCATCCTGGACGCAACGACCACGCAGCGGAAGTCAGGGATGCG
>DASYXE010000625.1:0-11895 GCA_035935375.1 Gemmatimonadaceae bacterium
TGGGTCTCGCGAAGCAGGTCGCCGCTGCGTACGATAGCACCGGCACGCTGGCGCAGCCGTCGTTGGGCCCGTACGTCAGGACCCTGCGCGCCGCGCTCGATAGCACGCTCGCCGCCGTGACCGCGTCGCATCTGGAACACAACGAGCTCTGGAGCTATCGGATCGCGAATGGTAAGCTGCTGCCCACGCGATACGGCACAGCATCCGACGTACAATTGTGGAGCGCCACCGATCTCGCCGTGCAGTACGCTCTCTCCACCCTGCCCCGCTGAGCTCACGTGCAGCCTGTCACCCGACTCGCCGGCATCGACTACGTGATCATGGCCGCGTACTTCGCGGCGGTGTTGGGCGTGGGGTGGGGACTCCGCCGCCTAACGCGTACCAGCACCGACTTCTTCCTCTCCGGCCGCTCGCTGGCACCCTGGATCACCGGCCTCGCGTTCATCTCGGCGAACCTCGGCGCGCAAGAAGTGATCGGCATGGGTGCGTCGGGCGCCAAGTACGGCATCGCGACGAGCCACTTCTATTGGGTGGGCGCGATCCCGGCGATGGTGTTCGTCGGCCTCTTCATGATGCCGTTCTACTACGGGTCGCGCGCGCGGTCGGTGCCCGAATACCTGCGGCTCCGGTTCGACGAGAAGACGCGCACGCTCAACGCGGCGACATTCGCGGTGATGACGGTGTTCTCGTCCGGCATTTCGATGTACGCGATGGGCCGCCTGCTCAATCTGCTGTTGGGCTGGAGCTTCAACGTCAGCATCCTCGTCTCCGCCCTCATCGTCCTCTTCTACGTCCTGCTCGGCGGCCTGACGAGCGCGATTTATAACGAGGTGTTGCAGTTCTTCCTGATCGTGTTCGGGTTCCTGCCGCTGGTCGCGTTGGGATTGCATGCCGTTGGCGGATGGCACGGCCTTACGGAGCGCCTCGCCACGGTCGCCGTCACGCGCGGGCTGCCGAGCGATGCGTATACGCACAGTTGGTCGACGATGGGGAGCGCCTCGCAAAACCCCATCGGCGTCGAGTGGTTCGGCCTCGTGATGGGACTCGGCTTCGTCTTGTCGTTCGGCTACTGGTGTACGGACTTTCTGGTCGTCCAGCGCGCGATGGCCGCCGACTCGATGACCGCGGCGCGCCGCACGCCGCTCATCGCCGCGGTCCCGAAGATGTTGTTCCCGTTCCTGGTCATTCTGCCGGGCATGATCGCGCTCGTGCTGGCCGCGCCGCACGTGGCCGGCCACGTGACGCAGGGTCTCATCCCCGCCAAGGTCGGCGCCAACGGCGCTCCGTTAGTCGACGCCGGAGGTCGGGTGATTCTCGACTACGACCTGGCCACGCCCATGATGCTCGTGCACTTGTTCCCGCCCGGCATGCTGGGCCTGGGCCTCACGGCTCTGTTGGCGTCGTTCATGTCCGGCATGGCCGGCAACACGACCGCGTTCAACACGGTGTGGACGTACGACATCTACCAAAGCCATATCAACCCGGGCGCGACCGACGCCCACTATTTGTGGATGGGCCGAGTCGCTACTGTGGGCGGTATCGTGCTCGCCGTGCTCGCCGCGTACGTGGCGAACACGTTCAACAACATCATGGACTTGCTGCAGCTCGTGTTCGCGTTCGTGAACGCGCCGCTCTTCGCGACCTTTGCGCTCGGCATGTTCTGGAAGCGGACCACCGGGCACGGCGCGTTCATCGGCCTCTTGGCGGGCACCGTCGCCGCCGCCGTGCACCACGGCCTCACGCTCCCGTTAGGCATGGCCGTTGGGCTCAAGGGCGGATACCTGGGCGTGGTTCACACCTACCCGAGCGAGCTCGCACAGACGTTCTGGACCGCGATCGTCGCGTGGGTCACGTGCTTCGTCGTCACGATCATCGTGAGCCTCGCCACCAGGCCGCGCGATCCGAATGAGCTCCGCGGACTCGTCTATTCGCTCACGCCCCGGCCGCGCGACGAAGGACTCGCGTGGTATGCGCGGCCGTGGGTGCTCGCCGTGATCGTCCTGAGTCTGACCGTTGCCCTCAACCTGATCTTCTTCTGAGTCGTCGGTGCGTGACGTGTCTGCGGACAATCGAACGCGCACACTGAACCAGCGTCCCGGCCGGCTTAGCGCGAGCCATGGTCGCAAGCGGAGCTGGCCGCCTAACGCGCCGCGCCGCCCTCGCCGACATTCGGTGGTGAGAACGGCGGACGGAGGCGCCGCAGCACGGCCACCAGCGCCCCACCGATGAGCATCGCGACGAGCACCCCGATAGGGGCGCCGAACAGCGCGCCGATCATCGCGAATCCCATCCCGTCCAACGTTCGCCACAGCAGCAACGTCGCGCCTGCCACTCCAACCATCCGCGCGAAGGTCCACGCCAACGCAAGCAGAATCGCCGCGTTGATGACGTTTTCTCGTCTATACCACGTCGTCACCGTGACGAGGACGGCCGTGAGGCCGGTCGCAATCAGTGCGCCGGTGCGCACGAGGAGATCGCTGTGCGAATTGGCGCCGTACATCACCGTCGCCATCGCGGCACCGGCGGAAAGTCCGTACGCGATGACCAATCGCGCGCCGGACATCCTGCCCAACGATCGGGCGATAGCACCAAAGGAGATCACGTGAGGTGCCCAGTGCGAGGAGGTGCTAACTGATCCAGGTGCCTAACGCCAGGAGGAAGACGCCCAGCATCAGCGCCAGGCCGCCGCAGATGCCGAACACGACCGCGATCACTCGCGTCACGCGCAAGAACTGCTGGCTCGACGCCGCCGACGCCGGACGTTCGTGCAGCATCCGGTCGGTTATCCCCCAGGTCCCGAAGGACAAGAGACAGACGCCCGCCGCGAGCAGGGGAAACCACGCGGACGGCTTGAACACCACAGCGGCCAGTGCCGCCACCACGCCCGCCGCGGCCGCCAACACAAGCCGTCCGTCCGGCGTCCGGCGCGCAAGTTGCGCCAAAACGGTCCCGAGATTCTCTTCAGTCGACTGCATACCTGCGACCCCTGCGTGCTCCACGACCGGGAGGCACCATGACCGAGATGATGCGATTGGACATTCGCTTCCCCATCGGCGGACTCTTCACCGTACTCGGCGTCCTCGTCGCCGGATTCGGCCTCTCCACCCGCGGCGATCCGGCACTCTACGAACGATCCCTCTTCGTGAACATCAACCTCATCTGGGGCATCGTCATGATGGTGTTCGGCCTCGCCATGTTAGGCCTGGCCTGGCACCGGCTGCGCCAGGAGCGCGGCACGCCGTCCGCTTAGTCGGAAGCTTGTGGCGTTCTTAGTAGGGAATGGGGAAGCGCTCGCTGGCGCGAGCGCCTCCCCATTCCCTACTTCTCCCCTCTCACTTCGGACAGGCGCTCCGGCCGGACGCGGATAGTTGCGTCACAAATGCGTGTTGGGCCGCCGTCGCGATGCCGCGCACCTCGAGCTCTGCCATGTCCCGCTCGATCGCGCACGGAAACGGCGTCGCCGGATTCTCGACCATGCGACCCGAGTTGGTACCGTAGAACGCGCGCGCTTCATCGGGCAGCCCGGCCAGCACCATCGAGTTGAGCTCGTTCACCAGAATGTACGTCTGCTTCGGCGACAGCTGATATCCCTCGCGCGAGTGGCCTAACGCACCCTGGCCGTTCCCCGACAACAGCTCCTGCCAGGCCAGGTTCCCGAGGTCGATGGCCAGCGCGTCGCCTTCGTTCGCCTCGACGTGCGCCGAGTCGGCGCGCGTCCTGGCCTGCAGGTTCATCTGCCGATAGAAGAATCGCGACACCAGCACCTGCTGCTCGCGATACCGGCGGACCAGGTTCGCGATCGCCAGGAGCCGCGCTGCTTTCGTCGCGGGATCTTTGCCAACCGTGTCGGTCGCGATCCATCGCCCCGCTGCCGTCGCCAGGCGGTCTAACGAGCCGTGATAATAGTGGATTTGCGGCCACGTTGCCGTCTGGTTGAACGCGATCGTCGAATCCTGCAGGTACTCGTCCGCGAGCGCGGAGTCCGCGATCGTCAGGTCGCCCGCCAGATGCGAGATCGCCGCCAGCGAGTCGTCCATGTCCGCCAGCAGGTATCGGTCGCTGGTCGTGCCCTGCGCGCGAAGCAGCGATGCCGACGTATCGCGGGCGGCGATCGCCGCCGCCACGGCTTCGTGCGGACGCTTGAGGCCTAACAGGGCGTGCGCCCGCGCGGCGAGGGCGTTCCCGATTCCGCGCATCCCCTGACTGGTCCACGTGGTGTCGGAGCTGCTGCGCCCGATCTTGACCAGCGCGCCCCAGTTCGCGACGCAGCTGTCGACACTCACGAGCGCCTCGTCGTAGCGGCCGAGGGCGAGGCCGAACTGTGCCCGCCAGCCGTGCATCTTGGCGAGCCAGCTCTGCGCGGTCCTGTACTGGGTCGCGTTGAACCGCCGCCGCGCCGCGGCCGCAGCGCGATTCATGTCCGTTAGGCTTCGCGAGGCATCGTGGCGCGCGCTGTCGACCTCGGCCATGTCGTACCAGAGCTGCGACTCGGTGAACGACAGGTTGTCCGCGGCCTGATCGTGGCGGCGCAGCCCCGACGCGACGACGTCGAACGCGGTGTTGATCCACTGCCGCGCCTCGTCGACGCGGTGCAGCTGGAAGTACGCATTGGCGCCGTAGTGGTAGTTGCGCGCCAACCGGTCCGACGCGAGCGAGTCCGTCTTCAGATCGACGCCGCGCGCGAATGGCAGCGACAGTCCCGCGGCAACGATGGCGTCCTTGTAGTCGTTGTCGAAGTAGAATGCGTGCGTCAAATCCGTGAAGCTCTGCGTGGCGACCCACAGCGACACGGAATCCTTATGCGGAAGCAAGCGCTGCGCGGCCGTGAGCCCGTGGCGCCCGTACTTGATCGACGACGCCGTGCTGTCCAGGTTGTAGAGCAGATCGGCCATCACGCTGCTCACGCGCGCGTCGATCTGGAGCGGGCACAGGTCATCGGGGCTGCGCTCGACCATCTGGTCCGTCGATGTGTCGGAAAGCTCGAGCAGGCTCTTGAACGCCAGCTGCAGCGACCGGTTGCCGTTGCTCGTCGTCGTGTCACCGAACTTGTTGACGACGGCCAGCGTGTACGAACAAAAGTCGCCTAACATGGCAACCGACCGGCCGTGCTCGAGCGTCGCCTGGTCGAGCGCCTGCTGCTGCTGCACGCTCGCCCTGGCCGTCATCGAATCGGCGTGGATCGCCCGCGTCGCCTCCGACTTCGCATTCTGCTCCGAGAGGACGAGGCGCTGTGCCGCCCGGCGAGCGTTCACGCCGAACCACATCGCCAGGGCCGCGGCAACGAGCGCGACGCCTAACAGAAAAGCCGTGACGCGCTGTTGGCGCCGCGCCTTGGCCAGCCGCGCCGCCGCCACCGCCGCGTCCTCGCGCGCCTTGCGCTCGTCCTCCTCCGCGCGGCGCATCTCCAGCAGGCGCCGCTCCTCCGCGCGCCGCAGCTCGTTGGTGTGCATCCGCTCCGTGCGCTCGCGGAGCGCGATCGGCGCGAGCACGTCGTGCGTGAGCTCGATCTGCGGCGTCTTGCCCCGCTCCTCCACGTGCAGCAGCCGCCGGTCGACGAGCGTGTCGAGGTCGTGCGGCGAGCCGTGATACGTGTCGACCAGGATCTCGTTGGCCCGCTCGACCGTTAGGCGGTCGCGATAGCCCTTCTGCGTGAGCAGGAAGTCCTCGACGAACGCCTTCACGCCGCCCTCCGGCGGCACCGCGAGGTCGCGGAACGAGTCGAGGTAGAAGTCGCGGAGTACCGACTCCTTGCTGCTCGCCACGAGATCGAGCGAGATCGCGTCTTCCTCGCGCTTGAGCCGGAGCCCGTTGAGCTGCCGGCAGAACAGACTCAGGAGCGACGGATCCACCTCGAGACGCTCGGCCGGCGCCTCATCCACGGGCCGGGACGCCGACGCCCCATCGGACGTCGAGTCCTGGCCCGCGACCGTCCGCACGATGGCGTCGGCGACGTCGCGCGTGACCAGGTGCCGCGCGGCAGCCGGCCGCTCGACCACATCCAACGCGTGGCGCCGGTCGAATCGAGTGAGCCGCACATTGTTGAGAATGATCGACGGAATCTCGGTGCGGAGCGCGTGCAGATGCGGCACGTAATCTTCGCGCAGACTCAGCAGCACGCGGTAGCGCGCCTGCTCGAACGTAAAGCGATCGACCACCGCGGCGTCCGCGCGCATGGCGCGCTCGAGCGCGCGCGGGACGCGGTTCTCGATGAGGTCGCCCAACAGCTCGGTGGTGCGCGCCGCCATCCGGCCGTTGTCGCGGCGCGACGCGCCCAGCGTGAACAGCTCCTCGAGCTGGTCGAAGACCAGCACGGGCGTGAGCAGCCCGCCCGTATCGTTAGGCAGGTCGAAGTCGACGTCGTGCAGGTACTCCCACGGCCCCGGCGCCGCCAGCGGGTCCGTCGCACCCGCCAGGCTGCGCGAATGGATGGCGCCCGCGATTGCCTGCGCGATCTGGCGGCCCGGCGGGTCGGCGTCGGTGCGCACCCCGTCCTCGAACTCGCCGTAGTCGAGCCGGATCGGCACGGGAAGGAAGCCGTCTTCTCGGAGCCGCGGGAACAGCCCCGCCTGCAACAGCGACGTCTTGCCGAGTCCCGACTGCGCGTACAAGACGGTGAGGGTCTCGCGCCGGACGCGGCGGAAGAGATCGTCCAGCTCTTCGTCGCGCCCGAAGAAGAACCGCCGGTTGGCCTCACGAAACGCGAGCAGGCCTAACCAGGGATTCTCCTCGTCGACGACGGGCGAGGTGTCGATCGCCGTGCTGGTGCGCGTCCGCGCCGCCGTCATGCGCCCCCGCCGTCGTCCTTGAGCATCGCCACGATCTCGGCGATGCGCGTCACGGCGCGCTCGGTCCCCGCACCACCGTCGTGTTCCTTGATGTCCGCCTCACGGAACACCGGCGGCACGCGCCGGAACGACGTGCCCTTGAGGCCGATCGGCACGATGAACGGGATGCCGCTTCCGGTGTGGTCCTTGTTGCGGTCCACGGCGCAGGCCCATTCGCGGCGGAATTTGCCCTGGGCACGCGCTTCGGTGGCTTCGGACAGAATCGGGACGAACAGGAGCGCCCCGGACTTGATGTACTGCTCGATGCGTTCGAGCCACGGATCGCCGCTCTCGAGCTGGTCTTCGTCGAACCAGGTGGTGACGCCGTGCGCCTCGAGCGCCTGCTTGAACGTGCGCACCTGGGCGACGTCGGCGCGCGTGTAGCTCAGGAACACTGCGTTAGGCGGCGGCTCGTGCCACTCGCGCGTCGCGCGGGGACCGGGGCGGTCCTGCGCCTTCCACCGGCGGTGCAGCTCGTCCACGAAGTCGACGGCGCTCTTCGGAAAGAGCTGCGTCGCGCGGCTGAACTGCCGCAGGAACGCGACGAAGCTCGCATCGACGCGCGCGCGGTCGTCGGCCACGAATTCGCGCACGGTCCGCTGCCACGACAGCGGCGCGTTCTTCGTCGCCCGAATGAAAAACCGCGCGAGCCAGTCCGTGTAGCCTTCGCCCAAAAACAGCAGGTTGTTGCGGTTGAGCACTTCGAACAGATTCGTCGGCCGAGTGGACTCGCCCTGGAAATAGCGGATGTGCTCGAGCAGGTCCTCTTCCGTGAGCACGTACGGTTTCCCCGGCGTGACGCGGCCCAACAGATTGTAGACGCGCGTCATGTTCATGGCCGACGGCGTGAGCTCGATGTCGTTGGCCTGGTTGGTCGAGTAGACGTGCGACCGGAACTGTAGATCGTTAGGCGCACCGCTGTAGCGCACGTCGATCAACGCGCGCTCGAGCAGGTCGTCGAACGTCAGGTTGACGAACAACCGGAGCGGCGTGATCTCAGCCAGTTGCCGGAGCGGCTCGGGCGTCGGGAAATCGGTCTCGGCCAGGACGCGGCCGATCTCCTTGGTGATCGTCTTCCGCTGCCGCTCCGGGTCGGGGGACAACCGGATGAACGACGACGCCACGTCGTTGAGGCTGGTCTCGTTCACGCTGGCCGGCGCGCCGCCCGGCCACGGGAGCCGTTCGGCGAGCGTGCGTGCGACGAAACGTGTCAGCGGCTCTCGGTCGCCGTCCACCTCCACGACCACGAGCTCCGGCCCGATGATCGGGACCACGCTCTGCTCGCCGATGGCCGACAGGAGATCGTCCCAGGCGTCGTCCTCCCACATGTCCGCGGGAGTTTGGGCAAGAACGGACGGGGCCTCTAGGCGATCCGGCTGGGTCACGGGAGATGTTCGTTGGTCGGGTCTGCGGCTACGGCGCGGGGCTACAAAAGTAGACCTACCCTGCATTGCGCGCAATTAGGTCGCCGACTGGCAAGGGCCCGAGGTGGCACTCCCCCGCCTTGGCGAGCGGCCATGAGCTGGCCTCTACGCTCATGTGGACACGGATAACAACAAAAACAACGGATCGAACGTATACAACACCGGCCTGTTGTTTGGTCTATCCGTTCAATCCGTTGTTATTGTTGTTATCCGTTCCGTCATGAGCGTAGAGGCCGGCCATCGTTAGGCCGGCGCAGGCGCCGCTCTCGGGTAGAGGTGCTCGAGTCGCACGTTCGCCTCGGCGTAGTCCCGACCGACTTTCTGGTAGGCCGGCATGTTCGCGATCCGGTCGAGCCTGAGGTCGAGCTCCTGCACCGGCCCGTCGGGCGTGGCCACGTTGAAGATCTGGTTGTACCGCACGTACGTGAACCGCTTCTGCTCGCCCGACAGGAGCGACGGCCCGCCGCCCGACAGCGCCCCGATCTCGTTGTCGATCGGCGCCCCGAACACGCAGTCGCCTAACGCACGACACATCAGATCCTGCTCCTGCGACGCCGCGTCGATGAGCGCCGGCACCGCAAACTTGAGCTGGTCCATCACCGTGATCTTCTCGGCCACCTTGTCGGGCAGATGGATGCGCTCGTAGCCCGTCCCCACCGAGATCAGGTGCAGCGCCTCACGCCCCGACGGCCAGCCGAAGCGATACTGCGGCAGCGTCGCCATGAGCACCGCGATCAGCGATGGATTGTTGAACGGCGTCACGCCGCCGTCGACGAACAAGAATTTGTGCCGCCCGAAGTCGAGGCGCTCGGGCGCGAAGTACGTGGGTGCCGCCGTGCTCGCGCGCAGGAGCTTCCACAGCGGCACGTTCAGGTTGCAATCGGGACGCGAGCGGTCGTTGTAATGCGCGTCGGGATGATTGGTCACCGGCCAGGGTGAACCGGTCGTCGCGTTGCGCATGAGGACGAGCAGTTTGATCGCCAGCTTGGGCGACCCCATGAGCACCGGCTGCTCGTGATCCTCGTCCTCGCTGAAGTGCTGGCGAAAGAAGTCCGCCACCGCATCGGCGCGGTACTTCCGCTTCCATTGGCGGTACCACGGCTCGCGCTGGAACATGAACGGCCCGAACTCCATGTACAGCCGCTCGATCTCGGCGACCGGCTTCCGTAAGGCGAGGAACGCGGCGATGATCGCGCCGGTGCTGGTGCCGGCCACCAGGTCGAACACATCGGCCAACACGAGGTCGGGCGCCTGGCGCTCGTCCCGCAGGAGCGCCTCGATGCGCGCCAGGATCTGCAGCGTGAAAATGCCCCGAACGCCGCCGCCGTCCAAGGTGAGGATTCGCTTCATGTCATCCACCGTGACCGCAAGCAACGTGAACGATGGCCGACGCCGGCGTCGTTAGGCGCCGCCCACTCAGGCTTCCAGCAAGTCCCGCGAGTACAACACCGACCACTCGGCCACTTCGTCGCTCAGCATCTGCGCGCACACTTCGCCTAAATCGAGCGCCTCGAGCGTCCACCCGCCGCGGTCGCCGGTACCGTCGTCCGTACGCGCCGTCCGCATACGGGCCCGCAACACCTCGCACTCGGCTCGACACCCCTCGAGCATCTCGACCATCACCGCCGACCGCTCCGCGATACGCAGACATTCGGACTGGAAGCGGATGCTGTTGAGGCTCGCGACGACTGCCGGCAGCACCGCCGCGAAGAATACCAACACCGGACCGTACGAGTGCCCGGCCTCGACCCAGACGCTCCGGAATCCCAGCAACCGAGCCAGGATCAGTAGCAGATCCAGGAACACGATGATGATCACGGCAAGGTTCAAGCGCCACACCCACCGCTGGATCCACCGGTGCATGTGCAACTGGGTATGGCTCGTTGCCCGATGATATTCGATCTGCGTCGCGAGCCAGTTGTCGTGCACGGCCGCGAGCGCGCGGTCCACGTCGGATTGGACCACCCGTGTTCCACTCCGCGCCGGCGCGGCCGCGCCGGGCATCCCGGTGCCGGGAGGCGCCTGACGTATCACTGCCTGCAAGAGCCAATCGACCACGCTCTGTCGCAACGCCGTTGCCGCGTAGCGCGCGACGCGCGGCGGCGCCAACCGCAACGATCCCATGGGCGACAGGTAGTACATCGCGCGCAATCGCTCGGCGAGGTACCGGAAGTCGACCGCTTTGCTGTTCCAGTGATGGCTGTTGCCATGGTGCGTGTTGAAAAAGATGGCGACCAGCACCGCCAGCTCGGCGAGGGCGATCGACACCAACACGCGTGCGCCATCGCCCTCGGCCGCGCGATGCCGCTCGAGCAGCAGCAGATACATGAGCGTGGCGACGGCGAGTGCGACGGCCAGCGCCGCGAGCGCGTAATTGACGAGGAACGCGCCGCGATAGAGTCCCGTGTAATGCGCGCTCAACTGCGCCGCCCGGGCGCGGAAGGAGGCGAAGGGCTCGACTGCGGTGTCGGCGCCGGTCGCCGTTAGGCGGTGGAAGCGGCGCACGAACCCCGACCACAACCGCGGGCGGACCCGCGCGCGCCGCTCGCCGCCGTCGAAGAACTCATCCAGCAGCTCCGCTTCGGCGACACCGAGCTGTGCCGCGCCGCCCTCCGGCGCCTCGCGCGCATACGGACCGGCGCGCGACGTGCGCGGATCGGCCAGAATGCGCGTGACGATCTGCTCGACGCTCCGTTCCCACGGCGCCGCCGCGGACTCGCCGGTGCGCTCGAGATCCACGAGCCGGGTGATGACGGACACGGGCTGCTGCCGTTCGCCAGCCGCGGCCGACAGAAAGATGACCGGTATGCCTAACGCAACGGCGGCCGCCATCGTTTCGCGCGTGCCGCCGATTCCGGCGCCGGCCTCCGGGTCGGCGTCGGCGATGAGCAGATCGCAGTGTCGGAGCAGCGCGGCCGCCTGCACGCGAAAGGCGCGATTGCGCCGCTCGATCGTAAGGCGATCGGGAGCGGCGTGATGCGGCGGGTGCGGCGCGCAGTGACCGTCGAGCTCGACCGCGTACGCGCAGCGGCCGAGCAGCGTGTCGAACGCGGCCTTGTCCTTGACTGCGCTGTTGTCGCGAAAGGAAATCGCGTCGCAGGGGAGGATCGCGACCAGCTCGAAGTCCGTGCGAGCGCCGGGCCTCGACGGGCCAGTGCGCGCCTCGCACTCGAACGCCAGCAGGGACTCGAAGGCGATCTGATCGGTCCCGTCGGCCAGGCCCGAGACCAGGCGCATGAGCGGACGCGCCGGTTTCTCCTCATCGCCGGCCGCGTAATACGAGCAGATGTCCGGTCGCGCCGATGTGTCGCGCGCGGGTGTCAACGCCTCGAGCCGAGTGGCGAGAACGCGATAGACCTGCGCGAACAACTGGTGGAGGCGAGCGCGCTCTGACTCCGGGAGCTTGATGGTTCCGGCGACACCGACGCGCAGAACGAGTCTCGGCTTCTCGAGCGGGCTGAGCATCGCACAACGGTAGCACGCGCCCACGCGATTCGCGATGCCGGGCGATCCCGGCGTGGCGAATAGGCTCGTTAGACGGCGTGACAAGAGTCAGGGAATGGGGAAGCGCTCGCTGGCGCTCGCTTGGGGAAGCGCTGCGCTGGGGGAAGCGGCGGCGACGCCGCCTGAGGGGTGGAACAACATCA
>DASYXE010000626.1:0-2786 GCA_035935375.1 Gemmatimonadaceae bacterium
CGGCGTGCTGGTGGGCATCGCGCCGGCGCTCAAAGCCTCGCGGCGAGCGTCAGGCAGAAGCCTCCAACACGCCTCGGCGCGAGTCGTGGGCGGCCATGCCGCCACGCGCCGCGTCCTCGTCGTGGCCGAGGTTGCGCTGGCGCTGGTGTTGCTGGTGGGTGCGGGGTTGCTCCTGCGTAGTCTCGACCATCTGTTCGCGGTCGCGCCCGGATTCGACCCCGCGAACGTGCTGACGATGCAGGTCGATGCGGCGGGGCACCGCTACGATTCCGACACAGCGCGCCAGGAATTCTTCAATGAAGCGCTCGACGCCGTGCGCGCGGTGCCGGGCGTGACATCCGCCGCGTTCACGAGCCAACTGCCGCTGAGCGGCGACGTCGACGGCTATGGCATCGTGTTCGAGGACGCGCGAGTCAACACCCAGGGCGAGGGGTCCGCGTTCCGCTATGCGATCACGCCCGGCTATTTCAAGGCGATGGGCATCGCGCTGCGCTCGGGCCGCCTGCTCGACACACACGATGTCCCAGGGTCGCCGGAAGCGATCGTGATCAACGAGTCGTTCGCGAAGCGACGATTCCCGGGACGGAATCCGATCGGTCAGCGCGTGCATGTGGGGCCCGAGATCGGGGACCAGAGCCGGCCGTGGGATTACATCGTCGGCGTGGTGGGCGACGTGAAGCAAATCTCGCTGGCGCTCGCCCAACCGGACGAGTTCTACGTCGCGTCGGGACAGTGGTGGTGGGTCGACAACGTGCAGTCGCTGGTCGTGCACACGCAGGGTGAGTCGGCCGCGATGATTCCGTCCATCAAGCGCGCCATTTGGTCGGTGAACAAGAACATGCCGATCACCCGGGTGGCAACGATGTCGGATCTGGTCACGCGGTCGGCGGCCGAACGACAGTTTGCGCTGATCGTGTTCGAGGTGTTCGCGCTGGCGGCGCTGGCGTTGGCCGCCATCGGGCTCTACGGTGTGCTCTCCGGGACCGTCGCCGAGCGCATGCGGGAGATCGGCGTGCGTTCTGCGTTAGGCGCGACGCGCGTGCAGATCGTTTCCCTCATCCTGCGCGAGGGAATGGGGCTGACGCTGGTCGGCGTGGCGATCGGCCTGGCGGGTGCGGTGGCCGCGTCGCGGTCGCTGGTCACGCTCCTGTTCGGCGTGTCGCGGCTCGATCCGACCACCTACGCGGGAGTGATCGCGCTGCTGGCCGGTGTGTCGGCGGTGGCGTGCTGGATTCCGGCGTCGCGCGCCGCGCGCGTGGATCCGTCGATCACGCTGCGCGCGGAGTAAAGCTCCGCGCAGCGCCGGGCGGGCGCTCGACCCTGTCGCCTGACGCAAGACGGCGGCGGCGCGAGACCCGCGCCACCGCCGTCTTGCAAGGCGCTATTAGCCGCCGTCAGTTGCCGAAGCTGATGCCGAACGTGACCGGTATCATCTGCAACCGCTGCCGCGGCGTGAACACGTAGTGGTACCGTCCCTCCGCGAACAGGCTCGAGTTGCCGAGTGGAATGCGGATGCCCGCGCCGGCGTTGATGCCGAAGTCATTCTCGCTCGTGTTGCCCGACAGAATGACCGTGCTGCCCGATGTCCGCACGTGGTACTTGTCGTTGTACCAACCGATGCCGGCGATGAGATACGGGATCACCGGCGGCTTCGGGGTCATGCTCACCAGGTTGGCCACCAGGTTGGCGTTCACCGTCCAGACCTGCAGGGTCCGGGCATCGGTGATCTTGGTGGGCAGGGAATTGAACATCCCGTCGATGCGAAAGCCTAACGGAAAGGAGTCGGACCGGAACGACAGGGCCGCCAGCACATTGTAGCCCGTTTTGTTCGTCGTGCTGAGCGAGCTCACGGGAAACGCGAAGCCACCGCCAACGCCCAACCCCACCTGTGCGCGGGCCATGGACGGCACGACCGTCGCGGCACCGAGCGCGAGCACCACACTTGGAACGACCATCGACACACGCATAGCTACTCCACATGAATGACGCGTACACGAAGCGTGAAGGCCTGCACATCGTCCATGCGGCCCCACTGCATTGGACAGGGCGCGTCAAAGGGCAAGAGCGGGACCACGAAGGAATCCGGGCGTACGGCTCGCCCACCACGCGTTGTTTGCCCGTGCGTGTCACATTCCGCACACGGACGTGACCCCTGCTTGCCAACCCCGTCCGTCAGGCTCAACTTGTGCGAGAGGTCCCTCGTACGGATGGTTGGCGTAGCGGCCGGTTTCATGGACGCGCTGTCTCCCTCAACGGAGGACACGACAATGGCAATCGTGTGGTGGATCATCGTCGGCCTGATCGCGGGCTACCTCACCGGGAAATTGATGAAGGGATCGGGGTACGGCGCGCTCATGGACATCGTGGTCGGCATCGTGGGCGCGATCATCGGCGGCTTTATCATGCGCGCGCTCGGTTTCTCGGGCCAAGGCGGCTTGATCTACACGATCCTGATCGCGATTCTGGGCGCGGTCATCCTGACGTGGATCGTGCGGCTCGTGACGGGCGGACGGCGGGCGCAGCTCTAGCGGCGCGCGCAGGGCGGGCTGCCTAACGGAAGCGGGGACGAACGACACCACCGGCGGGCCGCGCGCCCGCCGGTGGCGCATCGCTCAGGCTCGCCCGTGCAGCGCGTCCTCGAGGAGCGAAACCGTGGCGCCGGGATCGGCGACCTCGACCACGAGGCGGTGGTAGTGTTCGTGGTCGAGCTCGATCACGATCGTGCGTTCGGGATCGTGCACGTCATAGAACACCGCGCCGTCGTGCTGATAGAACGTGCCCGCCGT